>CAUSMY010000024.1:0-13789 GCA_963533015.1 uncultured Veillonella sp. | reverse complement strand
ACTTTTTTTAGAATCCTAATTACCTGTGTCATATGAGCAGAGAAGGTACTCAAGCTAGCTTCAATGCTTTGTTCATCTCCAATATCTGCATAAATATGGTGAAAGATTGGTAAGGTGGATCCACTGTCAGCTGGAATACATAATCCACTTTGATTCATTAATGCCAACAGCCCCAAAGTCTTTAACGACACCGTTTTACCCCCAGTGTTAGAACCAGTAATCAGCAAAATACGATACTTCGTCCCCAATGTAATGGTAGTAGGCACGACTACATTAGGAGCGAGCATAGGGTGCCGAGCTTGTAGTAGATTTACTTCTCGTCCTTGACTAATGGTGGCACGGACAGCTTTCATCCGTATGGCTAATTCTGCTTTTCCATAGACAAATTCCACATGGGATACACGTTTACATGCATCTAATAATGTATCTGCATGGCCTCGTACCAACTCTGTTAATTCTTTGTAAATACGAAGTACTTCTTGTTCCTCTGCCAAGGTAGCTTCTTGCAATTCATTATTTAAGTCTACCAATCGCATAGGTTCAATATATAATGTGGCACCTGTAGCTGATCTATCATGGATAAGACCAGGAAATGCTCCTCGATATTCTTGTTTAACAGGAATTACGTAACGATTATTACGCATAGTCACGATGGCTTCTTGAAAGTATTTTTGATTATCCTTGTCCTGCAATATTCTTTGTAAGTCATTTTTGATAGCATTTTTGGTGCGGCTCATGGTCATACGCAACTGTTGTAGTTTCGGTGTAGCACTATCTAATAATACACCGTATGCATCAAAAGTTCGTTCAAAGCGCTTGGTCAGCTTATCGTGACTAGGCAAATCCTGTACCCACAAAGATAATAATGGGTAGAGCAAATACTTTTCTTTAAAAAAACGATGCATCCGATTATATGCCAAGATAGTGGTATGCAAGTCCCAAAGCTCTTCACGAGTCAAAATGATTTCTTTACGACTTTTTGAACAGGTGGTACGAATATCTTTCGTGCCACTGATAGGTTGCTCCACTTCTTGCTCTAAAGAGCGCATAGCTTCCACAGTTTCATCTAGAGCATCTTCAATTTTTTGACGGTTGTGCATAGGTTGCAAATTTAGTGCATATTCTTTAGCAATGGCAGATGAACACACATCAGCTAGCTTTTGTCGTATATGTTGAAAGTCTAAGACTTGTTCACTATTCATTATGATTCCCCTAAAATTCCTTTAAAAAAGTGTCCTCGTGTAATATGAGTAGCTCCTTCTTTACTCGGTGCTTTCAAAGTCCCCTCTAGTAATTGATGATACATACTCACCTCGTTAGCAATCCATTTAGGACTTCGCTGTCTTCCATCAATGACTAAACGTTGTAAGCCAGAACGTCGTAATTCGTCGATATAACTTTTCATATCTAGCTCTCGACTATTCATAATATGAGTGCGACAGAATGGATCTGTATAGATAGGGAATATCTCACCTTTTCTATCTTGTAAGGAATACTCTTTTTTCGTGCATACTAAAGGGCATCCCCGTTTATAGCCTGTACCTGCAAAACTGCTGATAGGACAATATTCAGAAATCATCAATTCTACACGGCCCTGTACAATAGCACCAATGGGCATAATGTTTTTATTTGCCATCGTATTCATTTGATGCAAAGTAGCTTCTAAGGACACATTAACAGTACTAAATCCTAAATCATTCAATATTCCCAAGGTATTAGAATTGAAAGTTTGTAAACCTGTATCACCTTCCACCACACCGGTATATCCCAGTTGATGTAATACTTCCAAAGCCCCCAAGAAATGGACTCGAATCCCATCTGGATTGGCTTGCACCATGTGGGATACCATATCTCTGAAAGCGGTACTTTCATTATCCTTAATGACCCTTGGAGTACTAAAGATAATTTCTTTATTTGCATTACGGCAAAGCTGTACAATCTCCTCATAGGCCGTCTGTGCCACTGGGATTCTGTGTAATGTGTCGCCAAACACAATACGGTCTACTGGCGTCATAACTGCCTGCTGCAGGCTTTCTAAGGAGTCTACAAGAATTTCTAATTGTTTGTTATGAGATTCGCCCTTATGAACTTGTTTAAATCCTAACACCTGTCCTACAGTTTTTGTCATATCACCCAATAGTTCCATCCCATTTGGCAAATTCTCTTTACGAGCTTCCCAGGACTCGATGTATTGACTGATAAGCAACTCTTCCATAGCCTCTACAGCACTTCTGCGAAGGCTATTTAATACACTACTAGGCCACATATAAGGCCCCTCTGGAACTGTTGCATGATCTAAATCAAACAGCGTATTCCCTAAACGACCTAATTGTTCCGTAATTTTCTCCACAGATGTAGGTTTGTTAGTAGCGATTTGTAATGTATATTCATCAGCGACAGTTACGGTTTGACCAGACTCTAACATCATCGTCAATGACACAGTGCTACCTTCTTCGCCATGTAAGAACATATAGGATTTGTATTTACGAGTAAAATCTTTTAACCCCCGTTGTTTGGTGTATCCCCCTTGGCTAGCACGATAGACCTTACCTGCACTAATGGTTTCCGCAAGTGGAATGCGATACATATCACGATCAAAAGTCATATCCGCTATCACCGTAATATAGTGCACATCTCCCGTATGGGCGATGACTTTCAACAAGTCACCTTCCGCCACAGACTCCTCAGTGCGCAAGACCAACATACGTCCTTTTACCTGACCTTCTCCAAGGTATTTTCCTAAATGATTAGGCGCACTGATGGTCATCATCGACTTAGAGCCATTATTTTCTAAGTAGGCTGTAGAGAAACCACGATTAAATCCCTCTTCTAAACGAGCAAAATCTTCCTGCGTCGCCTGCCCCGCACGATCAATGATGGTCCGATACGTGCCGATTACTTCATGCACATAGCTTACCTTTTTCATACGACCTTCTACTTTAAATGAAGCCACACCAGCTTCGATGAGCTCTTTCATATAGGCACTATAGTTCAAATCCTTAGGACTCATGATATAAGTTTCTTTGTCGTGTGTAATTTGCTCACCATCTAAAGTAACCAATTGATATGGTAAGCGGCATGGTTGGGCACAAGACCCACGGTTCCCACTACGACCACCGATAAAACTACTCATCAAACATTGTCCTGAATAGGATATACAAAGAGCTCCATGAATAAATACTTCTATTTCAGCCTTTGCATGTGCACAAATATGACGAATCTCATCTAGGCTAAGTTCCCTAGATAGAACCACTCTTGTAAATCCTAAGCGTTCTAGAAATTGTACGGTCTCTAAATTAGTAGCTGTCATTTGTGTACTACCATGAAGCTCTAAGGTAGGCGCCACTTGTCTAGCAATTCTTGCCACGCCCAAATCTTGTACAATAATACCGTCTACACCAATGCGTTCTAACTCACGTAGATGCTCTGCTAAGGCTTTGCTTTCACGATCACCTACTAGAATATTCACGGTTACGTAAATACCCACTTGTAATATATGAGCTAGGCGCAGAGCTTCTCGTAACTCATCATAGTCGAAATTTCCCGCATGAGATCGAGCATTGAATACCTTGCCGCCTAGATAAATGGCATCAGCCCCTGCTTCAAGGGCTGCCATGAAATTTTCCATTGTCCCTGCTGGGGCTAATAATTCCATCATAACTCCTTAATACTAAATCGGTCACCCCTGAAAGAGATGACCGATTTTATACATCCCGTAGGATTTACATGTTATCGTAATGTACAACCTTTATCAGCTAATGTTGCTAAAATCGCTTGGATTCTATCTTCAATATCAGCATCTACCAATGTTCCTTCATGAGAACGGAAAGATAACGTATACGCTAAACTACGATATCCTTCTTGAATATGTTCTCCTTCATATACGTCAAAGATGCGAACATCTTCTAAATACTGGCCGCCTTCTTGCTCCATGACAGACAAAATTTCACCAGCTTGTACCGTTTTTGGTGCCACAATCGCTAAGTCACGACTTGTACCAGGGAATTTAGAAATACCTGTGAAAGAAATACCTTTACGGTTTACTTGTAACAATGCTTCTAAATCCATTTCAAATAAATATGCTTTAGCACTAATATCATAATGACTTGCTACTTGTGGATGTAATTCACCAAAACGTACGATTTCAACATCCTCTACACTAATACTAGCACTCACACCTGGATGTAAATAATGTTCTTTGCTACGACTGATTTCATACTCTTCAACACCAAGATTTGCTAATACAGATTCAATAATACCTTTTAGATCATAGAAATCTACATTTCTAACCGGTACATTCCATTCTTGGCGATCCCATTTGCCTAGGATAACCCCTGCTGCCATCATGCGTTCTTTTGGCAATTCTGTGAGTGGTAATACCTTCGGTTCGTACACAGCAGCCACTTCAAAGACAGCTAAATCTAAATTCTTTTGAGCTACATTGCGCTTTACAGTTTCTAAAACGCTAGGCACCAAAGTCGTACGCATAACAGGGAATTCCTCTGAAATTGGGTTCAGAATAGGAATCGCTTGATGTCTGCTATCCGTTTCAGGAATCAACAAATCTTGTAAACTATCTTTATGCATGAAACTGAAAGTTATAATTTCATCTAATCCTGACTCAGCTAATGCGTGTTTTACATCATGCACTAACGCATGCATAAGAGATACTGACCCCGTTTGGATGCGTGCCAATGGTGTGGTAGGTGCAATATTATCATAGTTGTGAATACGTGCTACTTCTTCTGCAATATCTGGCATACCTGTTACATCATCACGCCAAGATGGGATAGTAGCTACTAATGCCTCACCATCAGCTTTCACGCCGAAGGATAAAGTTGTCAAAATGCTAACCATCTCTTCTTCTGCAATATTCGTACCCAAATACGCATTCACAGCTGCGCTTGTGAAAGATACTGTACGTACTTCTTTCGCAGTTGGATATACATCGATTACACCTTTTGCTACCGTAGCACCTGGTGTAATGTCCAATAACAATTGTGCTGCTCGATCTAACGCCAGTGGTGTCACTTCGCTGTTCACACCACGTTCAAAACGGCCAGATGCTTCGGAGCGCAATCCTAATGCACGAGAAGTACGGCGAATAGAGGCTCCATTAAACACAGCAGCTTCCAATACAACCGTTGTTGTTGCGTTGGATACCTCGCTATCAGCACCACCCATTACACCAGCTACTCCTACAGGACGATCAGCATCAGCGATAACAAGCATAGTATTTGCTAATGTGCGATCATTACTATCTAAGGTTTGAATTACTTCTCCCTCTGTAGCTTTACGAGCTACTAAACTATGCCCATGAAGATGATCATAGTCGTAAGCATGCATTGGCTGACCTAATTCCAACATGACATAGTTCGTTACATCCACTACATTATTAATAGGACGAATACCACAATTGCGCAAACGATTTTGCAACCATAATGGAGATTTTTGGACAGTTACATTTTCAATCAAACGACCCATGAAACGAGAGCATAGCTCTGTATCCTCAATGGAGATACTCAAACGACCTTCAATGGATGGTCCCTCTTCTTGTACGGTTACAGCTGGGAATGTAGCCTCTGTTTTATCTAATACGGCAAACTCACGGCTTAAACCAACCATGGAGAAACAATCTGCACGGTTTGGAGTTAATTCAAATTCGTAGACTACGTCATTAAGGCCTAGCACTTCTTTCACATCTTGGCCAATAGCTGTACCTTCCGGGAAAATATAAATACCTGTCGCTTCTTCTGGTAATACTACATCTGTAGATAAACCGAATTCTGCTACAGAGCAGAACATACCTTCTGACGTTTGTCCACGAAGTTTGCCCTTTTTGATTTCTGTACCATCTGCTAAACGAGATTTATGGTACGCCACAGGAACGATTTGTCCTACAGCTACATTAGTGGCAGCCGTTACGATTTGTTTCGTCACAGGCTCTCCTTCTTCTGTTAAGCATTCTACTTGGCACACTTGCAATTTATCTGCATCAGGATGTTTCGTAATTTCTATAATTTTTCCTGTGTATATTTTTTTAATACCTGTATCACAGTTGATTACTTCTTCTACTGGAATACCTGCTTGTGTTAAGGCATCTGCAAACTCTTGAGGATTTTCGCCAATATTCACAGATACATAGTCTTTCATCCATTGTAAACTAGCTTTCACGATAACCTCCTAGAATTGCGTTAAGAAACGTTTATCATTTTCATAGAATAAACGTAAATCATTAATACCATATTTCAACATTGCAATACGTTCTACACCCATACCGAAGGCAAAACCTTGCACTTCATTTGGATCGTAACCATTCAACTTCAACACATTAGGATGTACCATACCACAACCAAGAATTTCTAACCAACCTGTGTGAGAACATACACGGCATCCTTCACCGTGACACATGCAACAAGAAATATCTACTTCTGCACTTGGTTCTGTGAAAGGGAAGAAACTTGTACGGAAACGGACTGCAGTATCCTCACC
Organism: uncultured Veillonella sp.; assembly: GCA_963533015.1. Lineage (GTDB taxonomy): Bacteria > Bacillota > Negativicutes > Veillonellales > Veillonellaceae > F0422. Next base: position 7,297 of record CAUSMY010000024.1, on the reverse strand, counting down.
AAACATGTGTTTCAAGAACAATTCCAATGTTCCTTTCAAGTCAGAGAAAGTAATATGTTTATCGATAACAAGTCCCTCTACTTGATGGAATACTGGAGAATGTGTGGCATCATAGTCCCAACGATATACTTTTCCCGGTGCGATCATGCGGATAGGCGCATTTTTTTCGCTGCGTTGTAATGTTCTAGCTTGTACTGGCGATGTATGCGTACGAAGTAATACGGAATCTGTAATATAGAAAGAATCCTGCATATCACGTGCTGGATGATCAGCAGCCAAATTCAAGCATTCAAAGTTAAAATAGTCTGACTCAATTTCAGGGCCTTCTTCTACAGCATAGCCCATAGACACAAAGAATTGTTCAATTTCTTCGTTGATTAGTGTTAACGGGTGCAAATGACCTTTGCGAACAGGACGACCAGGTAATGTAATATCAATCGTTTCCTGTTCTAGCTTAGCAGCCAATACATCAGACTCCATTTGTTGTTGTACACTGTCTAATGCCTCTTCCAATGCGACACGAACTGTATTCACCAAGGCTCCCATAGCAGGACGCTCTTCTGGAGATAGTTTACCTAAGCCTTTTAACAAGGATGTAACTTCCCCTTTTTTACCTAAATAGGTAACACGAATATCTTGTAGTTCCTGCAAGTTCGCAGCCCCTTGAATTTGGGCAATTGCTTTCTCTTGCAACGCTTGCAATTGTTCTTTCATTGATTCCTATCCTCCAACTATTCTTCATCTAATAACGACCATGGTAATTCTGGTAACACCAAATCGTCAAGAACCATAAAGGTTCCACTTCCCATATAGACGAGCTCTCCCATGTCGTTATACAAACGACATGATGTAACCATTGTACTTTGTCCTTTGTGCTCCACATTGGATACACCACGGATTCTTGCATTTTTCGGCAATGATTTTACAAAATTGCCATTAATTTGTGCCGTTGTCACTTGCTTTCCTAGTGTAATACAAGCCAATCCCATGAGATAATCTGACAAACTCAAATGTACCCCACCATACACATCGCCTCGCGGATTACTGTGCAATTGTTCTTCACTGTGAAAGTCTAGCTCCACATGTCCAGGAGACACATTCTTAAGTGTTATATGATGCAACACTTCAAACGGATGTGAACTTGTATGGTCTTGGAAGTATTCCAGTAATGTCTTATATTCCATATTTGTAACCTCTCTAAGCTTATCTCTTTATTATAGAGGATATACTACCTCATTATCAATAGATAGACCTAGAAATCCTTGATTAAATTCAATAAGCCTTCCTCATCCATCACTGGGATCCCTAATTGTTCTGCCTTAGTTAGTTTACTACCTGCATCTTCACCAGCAATCACTAAGGTTGTCTTTTTGCTGACAGAGCCTGTTACCTTGGCTCCATGAGCTTCTAGGATCGCTCCTGCTTCAGTACGTCCCATGGAAGTAAGCTTACCAGTCAATACAATAATTTGTCCTTCTAATTCATTGCCAGCTGCTTCTTGTACTTCCTCTTCTAATCGTACACCAGCACTACGCAATCCTTCTACCAATCGTCTATTACGATCATCACCGAAGTATTCTACTAGGCTTTTTGCCATAGTAGGGCCGATTTCATCAATGCTAGTCAACTCATCTATGGTGGCATTCATTAAGCTATCAATGGAAGTAAAGTATTTCGCAATGGTTTGCCCTGCTTTTGCCCCAATAAGACGAATCCCTAAGCCGAACAGCACACGACCTAATCCACGATTTTTAGAATCTTCAATGGCTTGTAACAAATTTTGAGCCGATTTTTTACCCATCCGTTCCAAAGAGGTAATGTCTTCTTCTTGTAAATGGTATAGATCGACGACGGTTTTAATCCGATGATTAGTTACTAATGCTTCTACAATGCTTGGACCTAATCCATCAATGTTCATGGCATCACGAGAAGCGAAGTGAATGATCCCTTCCTTCTCTACTGCAGGGCAATGTTCATTACTGCAATAGATGGCCACTTCTCCGTCACGACGCACCGTAGGTGATTCACAAACAGGACACGTACTAGGCATTTCATAAGGTATAGAGTCCGATTGTCGTTTATCTACCACTACGGAAATTACCTCTGGAATGATTTCTGCCGCTTTATGAATACGCACTGTGTCACCAATGCGAATATCTTTTTCTTTAATAAAGTCTTCATTATGCAAAGTGGCCCGTGATACATTCGTACCCGATACAAACACAGATTCTAATTCTGCAGTTGGCGTCAACACACCTGTGCGACCTACATTGATAGTAATATCCTTCACAATGGTTTCTACTTCTTCTGGTGGATATTTGAAAGCCGTCGCCCATTTTGGATCCTTCGCTGTGGTCCCCAATGTCTCTTGGTCTTCAAAGTCATTTACTTTTATTACCATACCATCTGTATCATAAGGCAAGCTATGACGCTCTGTATCCCAATACCGTATATGGTCCACAACCTCTGTAATAGAATTACATAACTTATAATGAGGATTTACATGAAATTTGAAAACTTCTAATTGCTGTAGCAATTCATATTGTGTATGTATATTAGATCCTTCCGAAGAGCCAATCGCATAGGCAAAAAAATCTAAATTTCGGCTTGCCGTAATGGCTGGATCTTGTTGACGTAACGAGCCTGCTGCCGCATTGCGTGGATTGACAAATATCTGCAAGCCAGCCTCTTCTCGTTCTTCATTGATCCGTTTGAACTCCTTGTGCGGCATATATGCTTCTCCACGAATTTCAATGAAAGGAGGTGCATTTTCAATAACTAATGGGATGGACTGGATAGTTTTTACATTGGCTGTTACATCTTCCCCTACACGACCATCACCACGTGTGACAGCACGCACAAAAAAACCATCTTCATAATGTAAGTTAACCGCTAAGCCATCAATCTTCAATTCCACCACATATTGAGGAGCATGGCCTAGCTCCTTTTCACAGCGTGCCCCAAATTGTTCTACTTCAGCATTATTGAATACATTACTTAAACTGAGCATGCGTTGCCCATGCACTACTTTTTCAAAGCTGCCTTCTACCTTTGCCCCTACTCGTTGTGTAGGAGACGTAGGCACAATATATTCAGGATGAGCCGTTTCTAAATCCACTAATTTTCGATATAACATATCATAGTCATAATCTGAAATGATGGGCGCATCTTTTACATAATACAAATAGGCATGATGTGCTAATTCCCTTTGTAATTGTTGAATTTCTTCTTGAATCTTCATTATATTTATTTCCTTACTTTTTGTATCGGTGCAAATTTAGCCATAATTTGACGCAACCCTTGTGTAGGGAACTCAATTTTTAATTTTACATTAGCACCTTCACCAACTACATCAACCACTGTACCTTCGCCCCATTTCGTATGCAGAGCTGTATCACCTACAGCCCAGTCAACAACTTGTGGGTTCCGAATGATTGGTTTTGTGACAGGACGGTTTGCCACCGATTGATGAAATGGCACATTACGTTGTAATTCTTCTTTTACCGTACGTTTAGGGCGAAGCTCTTCCACCAATTCTTGAGGAATCTCTTTTAAAAAACGAGATGGTAAATAACTCATCGTTTTACCAAATACAGTACGAGAAGCAGCATTCGATACATATAGTTCTTCTTCTGCTCTTGTAATCCCTACATAGGCAATACGACGCTCTTCTTCCACTTCCTCTGGATTCATCAAGGTCCTGCTATGAGGGAATAATCCTTCTTCTAATCCAGCTAAAAATACCACTGGAAATTCAAGACCTTTTGCAGCATGTAATGTCATCAAGGTCACTTTAGATTCTTCTTGTTCAAAGGAATCTACGTCATTCACCAATGCTACTTGCTCTAAAAAGTCTTGCAATGTACCTTCAGGGTTCGTATCCATAAATTCCTTTGCCACAGACACTAACTCACCGATATTTTCTAACCGCCCTTGATCCTGTGGATCCGTGCTATTTTCTAGCTCCACCACATAACCAGTTCTATCTAAAACAGCTTCAATAATACCTTGTACAGAAAGTTCTGTAGCTTCATTCACAAGGGTAAAAATTAGACCCATAAAATCTTCTAACTTTTCTTTAGTCTTCCCTTTAATGGTAGGTATTTGATCTAATTGGCTTAAGGCTAGAAACATAGAGCTATTGGTAGATCGTGCAAAATCTTGTAATTTACCAACAGTAGTTAACCCAATACTACGTTTTGGCACATTAATAATACGTTGTAAACAAATATCATCAAAAGGGTTCATCAAAATTCGTAGATAGGCTAAGATATCTTTGATTTCTTTACGATCATAGAACTTCGTGCCTCCTACCATGGTGTAAGGAATTCCCCGTTTAATCATAGATTCCTCTAGTACACGAGATTGCGCATTTGTACGGTACAGAATCGCCATATCTCCATAGCTTCGATTATGAATCTCTTTTTGCTTTTTAATAGTATCCCCTATGAAAGCCCCTTCTTCTTGTTCCGACTGTGCTTCAAAATGACGGATTTTGGCACCTTCTGCTTTATCTGTCCATAATACTTTTTCAGGGCGTCCCTCGTTATAATCAATGACAGCATTAGCAGCCTCTAAAATTGTTTTTGTAGACCGATAATTTTGCTCTAATTTAATAAGTTTTGCCTTAGGGTAATCCTTTTCAAAATCTAAGATATTTTGAATATCTGCCCCGCGCCATGCATAAATACTTTGATCCACATCCCCTACGACACATAGATTATGCCATTTAGAGGCTAATAAAGATGCCAATGTGTATTGAGCATGGTTTGTATCTTGATATTCATCAATCATTATGTATCGGAATCGATGACTATACTTTTCTAATACAGTGGGATTTTCTTGCAATAATCTAACGGCCACTAATAATAAATCATCAAAATCTAAAGCATTATTTTTACGCAATTCTGCTTCATAATAATCGTACACTTTAGATACTTGTTGCGTATAAAAGTCACGAGCATTACGTCTGAAATCCTTAGCTAACTGCAATTTATTTTTTGCATCACTAATCTGCGCCTGCATCGCTCCTACAGGATAATATTTATCATCTAAATTTAATGCCTTTATGGCTTGTTTGATAACAGTCTGCGAATCACCAGAATCATAAATAGAAAAATTTTTACTATATCCCATAAAGGAATCTAATTCAAAACGTAAGAATTTAGCACAAAAAGAATGGAATGTGCTGAGCCAAATACGATGTGCCGTATCCCCAACCAAACCTTCTACACGTTCCTTCATTTCTTTTGCGGCTTTATTGGTAAAGGTGATGGCTAAAATTTCATAGGGGCTTACCCCTTGTGTCAACAAATAGGCAATACGGTATGTTAACACCCGTGTTTTTCCTGACCCAGCGCCAGCCAATATAAGTAGAGGCCCTTCTGTCGCATATACAGCCTCTTGTTGCTCTTTATTTAAACCGTCAAATATCATAATACCTCTCTTGCATAGAACAAGGGTGCGCTGAGTTTATACTCCAACGCACCCCCTAGTATCAATTAGCCTTTCATAGCACCTACGATAGGTGGTACTACTTGTTTTTTACGGGATAATGTATGTTCTAAATATACTTCATTGTCCACAGGTTGTGCATTAAATGCAGCTGCTACCACATCATTCGCATCACCAACAAATATTAAATTAGTAGCTTCTGTTAAAATGTTTGTAATCATTAAGTAAGAAGCACTGTAATTATTAGCACTGCGCAATTCTTCCATCGCTTTTAACAAGCAACCTTTGCGACCTAAAATATCTGTCGTATCCATCACTTGGATTTGTCCAATACTGATGATTTTACCATTTGCTTCAAACTCTTTTAAATCTGTGCGAACAATTTTTTCATCAGAATAGTCAGACACATCAGAGCCCGCTTTTAATAATTCCATGCCATACTCTTCTAAGTTAACACCAGCAATGTCTGCTAATTTTCTCGCTGTTTCTTTATCTTTTTCAGTGCTAGTAGGAGAACGGAATAATACTGTGTCAGAAATGATAGCAGATAACATTAAACCTGCAATATTTTTAGGAATCTCTTGACCATATTGCCAGTATAAATTAGCAAGAATTGTACAAGTACATCCTACAGTTTCATAATGAATGAAAATAGGATTATCTGTCACTAAACCACCGATACGATGATGATCGATATTTTCGATTAATTCTGCTTCTTCAATATCGTCAATAATTTGTACTTTTTCATTGTGGTCTACAAGAACAACTTTTGTTTTTTGCTTTGGAGCTTCCACATTAGAACGAATGATGCCTAAGTATGTACCATTATCCACCACCGGATATCCACCGATATGGGAATTAGCTTTGAAATCGCGTAATTTAGTTTCTTTACTAATTACTTGGCAAGAAGTTTTTGTGCAGATTTCACCAGCTGTTACACCAGAATTACCACCCATAGCTGCTTCTAAAGCATCAATCAAACGTTGTGCTGTAATCGTACCTACGTAGGAATTACCATTCTCCACCACTGGAATACGATTCATTTCATATTGTTTACGCCATGCTAACACATCTTGTAAAGAAGCCTTTGCATCTACAGCTGGAATTGCTTCTACTACATCTTCTACTGTAACCGCAAAAGATGTAACAATCTCAGGATGTTCAAATCCAAAGTATTGTAATGCAAAGGATGTTTCTTTATTAGCTTGGCCTGCACAAATTGGTTGTGCTGGAATGCCCATTTGATTTTTTAAGTTTGCATAAGAAATAGCAGAACAAATGGAGTCTGTATCAGGGCTCTTATGTCCTGTTACTAAAATTGTATCTCTTAACATAGTGTCACCTCATATAATCTTCACTTGAGTTATTTATTAATGTCCTTATATTATACCATAAACGCTTAGAAAATGCATACAAAAAAGGCCTTGTAAACTTCTGTTTACAAGACCTCTTCATTCGTTTCTATTATGCATTTTTAGAAACTACTTGTTCTCCTTTGTAAGAACCACATGTTGGGCAAACACGATGCGGCATCATTGGTTCGTGACATTGTGGACAAGCTACATAACCAGGTACTTCTAATTTCCAGTTAGCACGACGACGATCGCGACGGCATTTGGAAAGTCTACGCTTTGGTACTGCCATTATCTGCACCTCCTTAACATAATCACTAGGTATTAATCATCATTTTCTTCCTTCAGCAATGTTCTTAGCACTGCTAATCGAGGATCTACCACAAAGGATTCACAAGAGCATGGTGAAACATTTTGATTTGCTCCGCAATGAACACACAATCCTTTGCAATCATCCTGACATAACACTTGAGAGGGCTCATTGATGATTA
>CAUSMY010000023.1:0-13950 GCA_963533015.1 uncultured Veillonella sp. | reverse complement strand
ATTTGGTGCACCAATTGTAAAAGCATTACGCCCACATACTACATTGCCTTTTGACGTTCATTTGATGGTGATAAATCCCGCTGATTATGTAGAAGAGTATGCGAAGATAGGTGTAGAGTATTTTACGTTTCATTGGGAAGTTGTGCCACATGCGCACCGATTGATTCAAGCTATTAAAGGCACAGGAATGAAAGCAGGTGTTTCCTTAAACCCATCTACACCAGTATCCGTATTAGAAGATATTGCTAGCGACTTAGATTTAATTTTAATCATGAGTGTGAATCCAGGATTTGGTGGACAATCTTTTATTTCTAATGCAGTAAAAAAAGTGCAACAAGCTCGTCAACTATTGGATGCAGTAGGTAATACAACAGCTGTTGTGGAGGTAGATGGGGGCATTAACTTAGAAACGGCTCCACTGGTACGTGAAGCTGGGGCTACTATGTTAGTGGCGGGATCAGCTGTATTTGGAGCCTCGGATCGAGCAGATATGATTCGCCAATTGCGAGGATGATATGATTCGAGTAGGTACAGATATAATAGAAATACATCGAATGGAACAAGCGATGCAAAAAGAATCCTTTTTGCATCGTGTTTTTACAGAGTATGAAAGAAACTATGCATGGGGAAGAAGTAAACAAGCCGCCGCTTCATTTGCCGGTATCTTTGCAGCTAAAGAGGCATGCGTGAAAGCGTTAGGAACAGGGTTTCGCTATGGTTCTTGGCAAGATATACAAGTCAGTCATGATGCGTGGGGGGCACCGGTTCTTACCTGTTCAGGATACTTTGGTAAACAGATGAAAGTTTTAGGATATGATACCCTGCAAGTATCTATCAGTCATTGTCGTGAATATGCTACCAGTACTGTGATTGTATTTTAGAGGAAATAGTTATGAGAGTATTAACCCCAAGCCAAGTGACAAAAATTGATCAATATATTCAGAAGCTAGGGCTTCCTGTATCGCATCTGATGGAACAAGCGGGTCGATCTGTTTTTGAAGTGTTACAACGACATATACGGGAAATAGAAGGGCCCAAAAATGCTGTCTTTTTATGCGGCATAGGAAATAATGGAGGGGATGCTCTTGTAGCAGCCAGACTGTTGGCTGAAGTTTCTATGGAACCACCTATTGTTGTTATACTAGGAGAACCCCAAAAGGGATCAACACTGTTTAAACAGCAGTGGAAAATTACAAGTACATTAGAAAATAGGATTGAAATAATTCTATTAGAAGAAATAATGGATACAGGAGAACAGCTACCTGAATTTGTATTAACTAATGCAGGTATCGTTGTAGATGGCGTATTCGGAACTGGTTTTCAGGGTACATTACCGGAGTATGTTCAAACTATTTTCGAACAATGCAAATGGTGGGGGCTTGAAAGTTCTAATCGTAGATGTATATCCATTGATATACCAAGTGGTGTGAATGGATTAACTGGTGAAGTAGATGAGTATACGTTTCGAGCAGATGAAACAGTGACATTATTAGCACCTAAAGTAGGTATGTTGCTGTACCCAGGTCGTGAATATGTGGGACATATGACAATAGGAAGTATTGGTTTTCCTATGGCCTTTGATACACTGCCAAAAGCTATGAATAAGGAATCATATATCGATGTATTTTGGAATACTAAAGATAGTTTATATATAACACCAAGATCTCCTATTGCGCATAAGGGAATCAATGGCCATGTTTATGTAGTAGGTGGCTCTCCTGGTATCTACGGTGCTCCTATATTAAGTGCTGAAGGAGCCTTACGGAGTGGGGCTGGAAAAGTCACCATACTATCAGGTACTAATGAATTAGAATCGTTACGAACAATGAGTCGTCCTGAAATGATGATAAATTCTATTGAGAATGTTGTCACCTTGGATGCCAATAGTTCAGTGGTAATTGGACCTGGTGGTGGTAGAACTGAAGTGTATAGAAAACAGCTACTACAGAGATTTGAAGTGACTCATGATTCTCATATTGTCATTGATGCAGATGGACTGATTGCTATAGCTAGTGACTTAGAATTACTTAAGAAACAGGCTTCCATTCTAAGTAAAACAGGTCATTCTATTGTGCTTACTCCCCATAAAGGAGAGTTTTCTATACTTACTGGTAAATCAATAGAAGAAATAGATGCTGATCCGATTGGTATAGTTCATACATTTGCGAGTTCCTATGGCGTGTATGTAGTATTAAAAGGTCAACCTACATTGATAGGTACACCAACAGGTGTAGTTAGTCTTACTACTTCCGGTAATCCATATATGGGTACGGGAGGTATGGGTGATGCATTAGCAGGTGTGATTGGATCTATGTTGAATCAAACTGATGAGGCTCATACAGCCATAAAACTTGCTGTATATACTCATAGTGTAGCGGGTGATAGGACGTTAGCAGAAGTTGGGCCTGGATTTACCCCATCAGAAGTAGCACTAAGAATGGGACAAGTGATTCGAGAGATTAGAGGATATTCGGAACAGAAATCTTTATAGAATCATACGTAATAGTAATATTCTACCTGTCCTAGTTTTATAAATGAAATATACTTGTTAAGTATCTAACTTATTGAGTTGGAAAGAGACTATAGATGAAACGAAATATATATAAATATCTACTTATATTGGGGACTCTATTCATCACCTTACTATCGATATTAGGATGTAGTTCAGATATATCGATGGCTAGTGCTAGTTCAACCAAGGTTGAGTCCACACAAGGAACAAAAGAAGTATCCGGAACTATGAAAGTTCATGTCTTAGATATAGGGCAAGGTGATGCTATCTTAATTCAAGTTGGGGATTCATTTACTATGATTGATACAGGGGATATAGAACATCGCCCACAAGTCGTTGCTTTACTAAAGAAATATGGCGTAAAAGAATTGGAAAATATAATCTTAACGCATCCACATGCAGATCATATTGGAGGCTTTTATGCGATTGCAAAGGAATTTCCTATTAAACATGTCTATGATAATGGCATTGAAATCGATAGTGGAACTTATAGAACGTATTTAAAAATTATAGAAACTAAAAAAATTCATCGCGAAGTGTTACAAAAAGGTGACCGATTAGATCTTGGTAATGGTGCGTATTTCGACGTGTTTGCTCCATGGAAAAGTGAAGTTCTGGGAGATTCAAAAGGACATGTGCATCAAAATAATAACTCTATTGTAGGAAAACTAACATTTGGTAAATTTTCTATGCTTATGACGGGTGATGCTGAGAAAGAAGAAGAAGCGCGATTAATTAAAGAACAAAATACAAAAATGTCGAGTAAAGTATTGAAAGTGGGGCATCACGGAAGCAATGGATCTAGTGAAAAAGATTTTATTCGCTCGATACGTCCAGAAATAGCCGTTATTTCTGCTGGACTACATAATTCTTATGGACATCCTGGTGCAAAGGCTTTGGAACGACTTTCAAAAGAAAATGTAGAGATATATCGTACAGATACAATGGGAACTGTTACTATTAGAACAGATGGTAAAGACTACGATGTTCGCACAGAACGATAATCTTTCACAATATATTCATGAATCATTTCCTAAAGTATGGTATAATTAAGATACTGTCTAAAGGAAATTATCCAAAGCAACATAGATTGGAGTGATATATTTGCGTAAGTTATTTGCCTTGTTAGGAATGTTAATGTTCGTCTTACCAATAGTCTTTGGGGGAACTCGTGCTGCTAATGTGACAGATTTTCATTGGGTGACTAGAAATGATGCACCTATACCATTTGTTAGAATGGTGTTTAGTTTATCTAGTCCAGTACATGCAAATGCTTCTATTAGTGCCAGCGGAACTTCTACGACATTGACGTTAAAAAATGCTGTTATTGCAGGAGCACCTACATCAGTCACAATGGATGATGGAATTGCTAAACAAGCAACTCTATCACAAAAAGGATCTGATACAGTAGTAACGATTGAAACACCAAAACCTATTGATGTAGCAGATTTAAAAGTATTTACATTAAAAAAAGACACAGTTAATAATAAACCGTATCGTATGGTAGTAGATATTCAACAAAAAGGTGTGGCTCCTAGAGAAAATTACTACGGTAAAAAACCAGTTGTAGTTGCACCAGTAGCAAAGCCTGCTTCAGAGTCGAAGGAAAAGGCTACTGCAGCTAAGGCTACACCTAAACCGGCTACAAAGCCAGAACCTGTGAAATCAAATGTACCGGTAAAGGTAGCGCCTCCTGTAGTGAATTCTGCACCAGCGCAGCCGCAACCACAACCAGCTAAGCCAACAAGTGTTAACTATCGTATACCTGGTGGTATTAGTGGTAAAATTATTGTCCTTGACCCTGGTCATGGTGGTAGTGACCCAGGTGCTATTGGGCCTACAGGGCTACAAGAAAAGCAGGTTACATTGCCTGTTTCAGAATATTTAAAATCTGTTTTAGAAGCAAAAGGTGCTAAAGTAGTGTTAACACGGACTACAGATGTGGATGTATATGGACCTCACGCTAGTGGTGTTGATGAGTTGCAAGCTCGTGTGGATATAGCTAATGTGAATCAAGCAGATGCATTCATCAGTGTCCATATTAATTCCTTCTCGAATCCTAATGTAGGTGGTATAGCTACGTACTATTTTGATGGCTCTGAGCAATCAAAAAAACTAGCTTCATCAGTGCAACGACAAATAGCTGACCATAGTGGATTCAACGGAGATAGAGGTATTCAACCTGGAAACTTATATGTATTACGTCATTCTTTGATGCCTTCTATTTTAGTAGAATTAGGGTTCATTTCTAATCCTACTGAGGAAGCACATCTGAAAGAAGCGAATACACGTCAACAGTTTGCTAATGAAATAGCAAAGGGTTTGGAAGCGTATTTTGGAGGTTAATGTCATGAAACAATCATTGCGTAATAGCTTAATTGCCATGATGAGCATATGTATAATCACTTTAGCTGGGTGTAACTCCCAGGATGTTAAAGTGGACTTGGGAAAACAAACGCAACAAGCAGCGAGTCAAGGGCAAAGTAATAATGCACAAGAAGCAATGACAAAAATAATGGTATATGTACCACGACAAGATGGAAAGGGTGTTATGCCACAGCCATTGACAATTGATGCAAATCGTAAAACAGTAAAAGATGCTATTAACTTGATGATTGAGCAAGATGGTCGTGCGGAGTACCCGGTGTTCGCTAAAGGAACAAAAGTAGTAGAAACGGCAAAGCATGATGATACAGTGACCGTAGTGTTGAATGATGACTTTTTACAGGATGCCACTGGTTTGACAGCTACATTGCGTATTGCCTCTATTGTAAATACAGCGGTGGAATTTGATGGTGTGCATAAGGTTTATGTAAAAGTAAAAGGCGTAACCTTACCGACCTATGGTGATATTGACTTAACGCATCCATTAAAACAAATGAAAGACAAAATAGTAAAAGATTAAGTTGTATGTTGGGGGCCTCTTAGTGAAGTGCCTCCAACATTTTTATACACTAAATTCATGGTTGTTTACTATGATATTATTCCTGCAAAGATACTGTAGGAAAGGAGGATTTGATGATACAAAAAATAGTAGAAGAGTTAGGAAACAATTCATCATTTTATGTGCAGTTATTAATAGAACATATAGGAATTACATTTATATCTGTTATCATTGCTACTATTGTAGGCCTTGCAATTGGAATATGGATATCACAAAACGAGAAAATGGCAAATTCGGTGATATCTGTGGTGAATATTGCTTACACTATACCGTCTATAGCTCTGTTAGGTTTTCTCATTTCTTTCACAGGGGTGGGGAATACGACGGCTATCATTGCACTTATTATATATGCCTTGTTACCTATTGTTCGTGGTACCTATGTAGGAATTACCACTATTGACTCAAAGATTATTGAGGCCAGTCGGGCTATGGGGAGTACTGATAGTCAAATTTTATGGAAGATTCAGTTGCCATTAGCATTTCCTGTAATTCACTCATCGATTATGAATATGGTGACTATGACGATTGCATTAGCTGGTATCGCATCCTTTGTAGGTGCAGGTGGATTAGGTGTTGCCATCTATCGTGGCATTACGACGAATAATGAAGTATTGATTTGGATCGGTGGGATTTTGATTGCACTATTAGCACTAGTGATAGACCGCATTTTAGGTGCCATTGGCAAATTAGTGGAGCAACATAGGATCCATACAGTGGTCAACAAAAGAATGGGCTATGTAGTGGGACTTCTATTGATTGTTATGGGGAGTGTTTTTGGACTGCAACAATATAGTAAACATGATACGATACATATTGCATCAAAACCCGTATCGGAGGGATACATCTTGGCAGAAATTGTGGGTACTCTCATTGAGGCAGATACGAATCTAAAAGTAGAGTATACCCACGGTGTAGGCGGTGGTACATCTAATATTCACCCAGGTATGGTTCGTGGTGATTTTGATATGTATCCAGAGTACACCGGTACATCTTGGCAAGTTGTTTTGAAACATCAGGACGAGTATAAGAATGATAAGTTTTCGATGTTAACAGCAGAATACAAGGATAAGTATCACTTTTTGTGGAAAGGCATGTTTGGATTTAATGATACCTATAGCATTGGCATCCGAGCAGATTTAGCGAAGGAATATGGTATTAAAACATTTACAGACTTGGCGAAGTATGCTGGACAGTTAACATTTGGTGCAGAATATGATTTCTTTGAACGGGAAGATGGTTATAAAGCATTAGCTAACACCTATAATTATCACTTCAAAAAAGAAGTTGATATGGATAATGGATTAAAATATCAGGCCTTATTTGATAAGAAAATTGATGCAATGACTGTGTTTACAACAGATGGTCAGCTATCTGATCCACGAGTTGTAGTCTTAGAGGATGATCGAAACTTGTATCCAAGTTACATGGCAGGTATGGTCGTTCGTGAGGAAACGTTACAGAAACATCCTGAACTAGAAACTGTTTTGCATCGATTAGATGGTATCTTAGATGAAAGTACTATGGCACAGTTAAATAAAAAAGTAGAAATTGATAAGGAAGATCCTAAACAAGTGGCGAAAGAATTTTTGCAGTCTAAAGGATTGGTGGTGAAATAGATGAATCCAATTATAGAGTATAAAAATATTGGAAAATCCTATCAAGACAAATGGGTGGTGAGAAATTTCAATCTTACCATCAATGAAGGGGACTTTCTTTGTATTGTAGGTACTTCAGGATCAGGTAAAACAACGCTCTTAAAAATGATTAATGGGTTAATTGTACCTGATGAAGGAGATATTACTATCAATGGAATACGAGTTATCGATCAGGATATTATTTCTTTACGGAGAAAGATAGGCTATGCTATTCAAGGAGATGGATTATTCCCACATATGACGGTAGCAGATAATATTGGGTATGTACCAAAACTAGATGGTCTACCAAAAGAAGAAGTGGATTGCATTGTTAGCCGAATGCTTTCATTAGTTGGACTTCCATTGGATAGTAAGGGGAAGTATCCCAAGGAACTATCGGGTGGACAACAACAACGAGTAGGTATCGCAAGAGCTTATGCAAACTCGCCAAAGATATTGCTGATGGATGAACCATTCGGAGCGGTGGACTCCATTACGAGGTATCAACTGCAAGAAGACTTGAAACAGATTCATAAACAAACGGATTGTACCATTGTATTTATTACTCATGATATGCATGAAGCTTTTAAGTTAGGAACTCACATCCTTGTCATGCACGAAGGGAAAATACAACAATACGGGGCTGCGGAAGAAGTGAAGAATCATCCGAGCAATGAGTACGTGAAACAATTGATTGAGATGACGCGGTAGTGTCATATAGTTAAGCACTATCCAATGATAGAGGGACCTGATAAGGGTCCCTTTGTTTTATATAGTATGATGAGTATGCTAAGGAATAGAAGATATACTAGTCTTATTAGAGAGATTGTAAAGATAGTGATGGATATAGGCATGCATCGAATGAATGTAGGGAGTATTGGTTCAGAATTTTAGATAAATTTATCTTATCTTTAGTTGCTAGTATGGTACAATAAGAACAACATGTATAGTGAAAGTGATATACAATACTCATAGTTAGGTATAAACAGTTCTATTGTGTTAGCGTGTCAGAATGGATGATTAGTTTTTTGCATAATAAAGTGAGGTGGTACGATGCATAAGGATCCTTTTGAGGAATATATCCGTCAAGGTGAAGCCAGTCAATATGAAAAAGTTCAAGCCTGGAAGACAGCTATTGGTTTACAAGCTGTCGATGGGTTAACTCCGTCTGCATATTTGATAGACTTAGCGAAGAAGAATATTGAAGGGCAGATGTCCTTACAGGCCCTTCATACATTATTGGAAAATTATTATGAATCCTATCCGCATCATGAAGATAGAACGGCAGAGGCGGATATAGTATCACTTCGTATTTCGGAGTTGCTCTTAGAAAAATCTTTCAGCTTCACTCCTAATGAGTACCTATCGATTCATAGACAATTATTTACAGATATTTATCCACATGCGGGTAGTATACGAGATTACAATATTACAAAAAAAGAATGGATTCTCGATGGAGATACCGTGACCTATGGGAGTGTGTCTGAATTAGGGGCTACTTTGCTGTATGATATGGAGCAAGAGAAAAGTTTTACCTATGCCAAGTTAGATATGTCAGAGAGTATTCGACATTTGGCGACGTTTGTTGCTAGATTATGGCAGATTCATGTATTTGGTGAAGGAAATACACGAACGACAGCTGTATTTTTTATTAAATATCTCCGGACCCTAGGTTTTACAGTGACTAATGATATGTTTGCCGACCATGCTTGGTATTTTAGGAATGCCTTGGTACGTGCCAATTATCAAAATTTGAAACTTGGTGTGTATAGAACAACAGAATATTTAGAACGTTTTTTGCGAAACTTGCTGTTAGATGAAGACCATGTGCTATCGAATCGAAACATGCATATTTATAGTGCTAGGGACGATATACGAGAATATAGTACAGAGTATACTATAAAGAGAGAGACTATATCAGACTATGATACTACTTTGGAAAATGAAATTGTAGAGGAACTACACGGTCACGTAGGTAATAATACTAAATCACGGGAGGAAAAGGTATCTTTGCTTGACGAATTTTCCCTCATTGATAAATTAACACAACACAGTATCCACGATCCTACATACGTAAAGGTCGGTGTCGGTGATGATTGTGCTGTCTATGATTCGCCTCGTGAAGTGGATCAATTGGTTAGTACGGACATGATGGTGGAAGGCATCCACTTTAGTGAACGTACCACCTCACCTTTCGACATAGGCTATCGATTGGGGACGGCAAACGTTAGCGATATAGCAGCGATGGGTGGTACGCCACGTCATATGGTGGTTTCTATTGCAGTGCCTGAGGGACGAGATACATCCTATGTGGAAGAAGTTTACAATGGGTTGCGTAATATATGTGCAGACTACGATGTGAATATCATCGGTGGCGACACAGTATCGACGGAAGGTCCTTTTGTCATTTCAGCTACAGTCTTTGGAGATGTTCCAACAAATCAATCTGTCCTTCGCAGTGGTGCTCAAGATGGTGATGTTGTATTTATCACAAATTATTTAGGCTTATCCTATGTGGGTCTCCATAGTTTGCTGGAGGGCTGCGAGGACTATCCGGTGAGTCAACCCGTTCATCAACGTCCCATTCCTCATGTGGAATGTGGTATAATAGCAAGAGACTTAGGTGCCACATCTATGAATGACATCAGCGACGGCTTGTCTAGCGAGCTCAACGAGATAGCTAAAGCATCGCAGGTGACCATTTACATTGATGAAAGTACATTACCCATTCATCCAGAGGTACAGGCCTACTGTGAAAGTCACCATATGAGCCCTTATCTGCCTATGTGGACGGGGGGTGAAGACTTTCAGCTAGTGGGAACTATTCCAGCTGATAAAGCAAAGAAGTTACCGACTGATACATTCACGATTATCGGATGCGTTAAAGCTGGCAGTGCACAGGTGTTAGTAGACCGTGATGGACAATGGGTTACAGTGGAACCTAAAGGATATAATCATTTATCTAAAGAACCGCAATACAACGATTAATAAAGATAGAATATAAAGGAATATTATGAACACCATACAATATACAACGCATTCCGTAGAAGAAACGTTGGCTCTAGGTCGCAGCTTAGGGAGATTTATAAAAGACTATGAAAGTCCTATTTGTATTGCTCTAGATGGCACACTAGGGGCAGGGAAAACACATTTTTCCCAAGGGATTGCAAAGGGCTTTGGAGTTACAGAAGAAGTGACAAGCCCTACCTTTGCTTTGATGAATACCTATGAAGTAGATGGAATCTATTTGTACCACTTTGATTTGTATCGAATGGATTTGGTAGAAGAGTTGGAAACCATTGGATTTTACGAATATACAGAGGAAACGAAGTCTGTTGTGGAATGGGCTAGTAAATTTGAAGATGAGTTACCAGACACAACGGTTTGGATTACTATCGACGTGAATGCAGATGGATCACGTCAGTTTACAGTTCGTACGGATTTACTTTCAGAGGAAACATTACAATGCATAGGAGAGAACCTATGATTTTAGGAATTGAAACGAGTAGCGCCATTGCCAGTGTGGCGGTGGGAAATGATAAAGAAATACGGAGTGAACTTATTGTACAGGCAGGCCTTACTCATTCTGAGCAATTAGTGCCACACATTGAAACGGTGCTGACAACTGGTAAAGTAAAGAAATCTGATATTAGCGGTATTGCCGTAACTATTGGGCCTGGTTCCTTTACAGGCTTGCGTATTGGCTTAGGTACGGCAAAGGCCTTGGCTTACGCTTGGAATGTACCTGTAGTAGGCGTGCTCACCACCGATGTGTTGGCTCAAAGTTTTATGTATTCTAACTATCGGGTATGCACTGTCATTGATGCACAAAAGAAACAGGTCTATGGCCGTCAGTATGAGTGGAATGGCGCGGACATGGTTGCTGTAGATACAATAGAAGTACATCAAGTAACTGAATTGCTGGAATCTTTAGTGAAACTATGTGAGACACATCCAGTAGTTATTGTTGGGGATGGTTTGAAGCGTCTAGAAAAAGAATATGCCCTAGGCATAGAAGAAGGGCGCATTGACCCTATGAAACTCGTACTAGGTCATGAATCGAAACAACGCCCACGGGCATCCCATGTTATCCAAGTGGCATTGCCACAATTCACGGGTGGTAACATACCTGATACACAGTCTATTGAGCCATTCTACATACGTAAATCGGAAGCGGAAGTGGTATGGGACGAGAAAAATAAAGACATGTTAGCTACAGGTACCTACGTAGAACCTACGGTAGTAGTCCGTGAAGCAGCAGGTGAGCGATAATGGTCACCTTACGAGAAGCTTTGCGTAGCGACATTGAAGGTATTTACCAAATAGAGACAGCCTGTTTTTCAACACCATGGTCAAAGAAAGCTTTATTAGATGATTTAGAAGTAGAAGATAAGTTGTACCTCGTAGCAGAATCTGAAGAAGGTAAGATTATTGGTTATGCAGGATCTTGGCTAGTCTTGGATGAAGGGCAAATTACGAATATTGCTATACATCCTGAATATCGTCGTGTAGGTTATGGAGCTAAAATGACTCGTAAGTTAACGCAAATGCTCCGTAAACAAGGTATGAAACATATTTTTTTAGAAGTGCGTGTCTCCAATATTGCAGCTCAAGCCATGTATCGTAGACTTGGCTTTACAGCGGTAGGAGTACGTAAACAATTTTATTCAGATCCAGTAGAAGATTGGCTGATTATGAGGAAAGAAATGGAGGAACTGGCATGAGTATCTACACACTAGCTATTGAAACTAGTTGTGATGAAACATCGGCAGCAGTGTTGCAAGATGGCAGAACGGTCGTTTCTAATGTAATTTCCAGTCAAGTACCCATACATAGAAAATTTGGCGGTGTCGTGCCAGAAGTAGCGTCTCGACATCATATAGAACAGATTATGCCAGTGATTGACCAAGCTTTGGCAGATGCGAATGTGACATTAGATGATATGGACCATATCGGTGTCACCTATGGGCCTGGTTTAGTTGGGGCTCTTTTGGTAGGGGTGTCAGCGGCGAAGGCTCTATCCTTTGCGAAAGATATTCCCTTGATTGGGGTTCATCATATGGAAGGTCATATCTTTGCAAACTTTCTGTTGCATCCTGAGTTAGAACCGCCATTCTTGTGCTTAGTTGTATCTGGGGGGCATACTATGATCGTCCATGTGACAGATTATGAAAGTTTCCAAGTACTAGGTCAAACACGTGATGATGCGGCAGGTGAAGCCTTCGATAAAATCGCTCGCGTGTTGGGGTACCCATATCCGGGAGGACCACATATTGATGCGTTGGCGAAAGAGGGAAATCCGAATGCCATTGATTTTCCACGTCCTTTATTAGAAAAAGGAAATTTCGATTTTAGTTTTAGTGGTTTAAAATCTGCAGTGCTTAATTATATCAATGGAAAACAGCAAAAAGGTGAATCCATCTGTCATGAAGATGTGGCAGCCTCTTTTCAGAAGGCTATTACAGTCGTATTGGTAGAAAAAATGAAAGAAGCGGCCCATACCTTGGGCGAAAATAAGATTGCTCTAGCTGGTGGCGTGTCGGCTAATAGCGGACTGCAACGAGATTTACAAGCTATGTGTGAGGCAGAAGGCTTGACATACCTCACAGCAGGATCTATGTTGGCTACAGACAATGCGGCTATGATTGGATGCCGAGCTTACTATATGGCACAAGCTGGCAAATTCAGTAATTACACATTAAATGCAAAACCGTCCATTCCATTGGGCAGCGATTTGTGGAAAGGAAACCAACATGGCTAGTTGGAAAGATATCCTAAACAAAGAAACCGAGTTATATCCAACACAACAGGCTTTACTATTGCAGTTTTCTCAGCGATTAAGCTTTGGTAAAGCCATTAGTGAACAAGGGGTGTCCCTCTTAGTGCAAGCTAAGGACGGACACCTTTTACTTAGTGGAGCGCTGGACAGCAGTCATACAGGAATGGTACAGAAATATGAAGTGCCTATGAACCATCCTATCCAGGAGATGTTACGTAGTGGCAAACCTTATACAGGTCTAATGGACTGGGAGGAACCGACTGATACTGGTATCACAATGGAATCGTACCATGCTTACGTATATCCTATCGTAGATAATGGGGGCAAGTGCATTGGTGCCTGTGCTTTCACGAATCCAGTGTCGGAAGTGTATTCTAGTCGCTATGACGAGTTTATGTCCATCGTGTCACAAACCGCCTTTCAAGGTATGTTGGTGCCACAACTACAGCAACCAGAGTTGTATGAAGGCATTTCTGTCCTAGATGGGATTCTCTTTTTTGAACAAGACGGGACCATACTCTATGCAAACCGAGCGGCCAAAAAATTAGGAGATATTTTTGGTATCGATCGGCGACTACAGGGAACATCTATTTATAGTAGTACCTTGAAAGTAGGCCGTATTAAAAAGGCCTTAGAAGATAGAGTGGGTACTATAGATGAAGAGTTATATGGTGACATTGCATTGCGACAAGTGATGATTCCCGTCGTCTTTGGGGTGCAGTGGAAGCCAGGCATCTTGGTATTGCAAGACAAAACAGAACTGCGTAAGCGAGATCAAGAATTACTGGTGAAAAATTCCGTTATCAAAGAAGTACACCATCGCGTGAAAAATAACTTGCAATCTGTGGCAGGATTACTTCGCATGCAAAGCCGTCGTAGTGGCTCTGATGATGTGAAACAAGCTTTACAAGACAGTATTCATCGTATTGAAAGTATGGCTCTCGTCCATGAAATCGTGTCAAATTTTGATGAAGATTATGTGGCATTGCGTAGTATTATCGAAGAACTGTGGCGATTGTTACGACAGGGATTAGGATCTTCTGAGCAACGGATCGACATGGAATATTTAGGAGATGATATT
>CAUSMY010000022.1:0-14001 GCA_963533015.1 uncultured Veillonella sp. | reverse complement strand
GATGGATCTCCATCTGTTAATTCACGAGCACGCTTAGCTGCTAATGTCACCAATGTGTATTTACTATCCACTTGTTTTTCCAAATCTTTTAAATGCGGTTCTACCATCATAATGAAAGTCTCCTCTGTATTAAACACTAGTATTTTGACGTAATAATAGGAACTTAATTGTTTCCTTGTTGTTCATTGCTATATCGTTTATAAATGTATTGAATCTTTTCTTTATTTCGACTAATCTTGCACGTTTCAGCTCGTAGAATAGAAGCCGTTCTTTCAATAGCATCTTCTAAATCATCATTAACTACAATATAGTCATAGCGATGTGCTAAGGCTAATTCCGAGCAAGCCAAGGATAATCGTTTGTGGATGACTTCTTTATCATCTGTTCCACGTCCATGCAAACGTGATGTGAGTACATCTAATGAAGGAGGCACTACATAAATAAAGACAGCATCACTATAGGACTCTTTTACTTTCATAGCCCCTTGAATATCGATTTCCAAGATCACGCTTTTGCCTTCTTCTAATAAGTTCATCACGTGCTCTTTTGGTGTACCATAATAGTTATCGTACACTTTTGCATATTCTAAGAATGCATCTTCTTTGATTAAACTTTCAAATGTATCTACATCGCGGAAGAAATAGCTAATGCCCTCTTCTTCACCCACCCGTGGTTGACGCGTGGTCATAGATACAGAATAGACCAAATTCGGCATCTGTTTGCGAAGTTCTGCACAAATTGTACCCTTCCCCGCACCGGATGGTCCAGAAATGACGATTAATATTCCTTTATCAGACATGATAACTCCAATACTACTTACGCATTATTCTATATTCTGAATTTGCTCTCTTACTTTTTCTAACTCTACTTTTAATTGTACAACTGTATCTACAATTGTAATTTCATTCCCCTTAGATCCCATTGTATTGACTTCACGATTCATTTCTTGTAATAAGAAATCTAATTTCCGTCCAATAGGTCCCTCTTCTTCTAGGATTTCCTTTAATTGTACCATATGTGAGGCAAATCGAGCAATCTCTTCTGATATATCTACTTTATCTGAAAGTATAGCCACTTCTTGAACAAAGCGTTCTTCTTGAAAATCTGCACCTACTTTATCTAACATCGTATGAATCCGTTGTAACAAACGTTCTTCATGATGTACCAAAGCCACATCTCTACGACTTTCCATATAGGCAAACAACTTTTCAATCCCTTGTAACCGTGAAGTGATATCTTCTTTCATCGCCACGCCCTCTTTGGCACGCATTGCAAGAACACCTTCTATAGCGATTTTTGTGGCTTCTTCTAAGGCGTTGCCTATCGCTCCTTCATCAGTAGGTGGTTCTTCTACAGTAACCCAATCAGAAGAAATGGACATAATAGCAGATAAAGGAACATCTTTCACGTCTGAGTAAAAGCCTTCATCTACTAAAAATTGTTTAATCTGTCCACATAAGGCTCGGTTCATACGCAAGTCTTTTTCTTGCTCCCCTGATTCTTTATACAAAATAGATACCTCTACCTTACCACGTTGAAAGGCAGATTGAATTAACCGTCTCACTTTGTCCTCAAACACATTAAATTGTTTTGGACTTTTTATAGTAATATCACAATAGCGTGTATTTACTGTTTTAATCTCTACTTGGAAACTTCCTGTTTCCGTAGTCACTATGCCGCGACCAAAGCCTGTCATACTGTTCATGGATTTACCTCGAGTTTCCGTTCTATTTCTTACCTTTCAGTATAGCACGGTAGACGTAAAAATAAAACGTTTTATTTGCTCTAATCTATACCTACCATCATGTTAAGGGTGTCATCTCTTTAATTCAAAAGCTACCTATATCTACTAGTACTAGATTAGTGTATACTAGTATAGGGATGGTTTTTAAAATGTATCCCCTTCCTAATAAATAATACATACGCATTGTATCTTTAGTAAGATACCATGTAGTATCAATCATTTTTGTAATCTTATAAAGAAATAGCTATTTCTTTTGTATAGTAGCGAAGTATGATTTCACTGATATGTTACACTTTCAGATATAACAATACGATACACCTATAACGAAAGGATTTTCATGAATTTAGATGGTTTAACCTTATCTGTGTTAATACGAGAACTGAACAAACAAATAGGAAATGGTCAGATTCAACGTATTCAGCAGATTGACAAAACAAGTATACTTTTAAAAATCAATACTCCTACCACAAGTCCCTACTTGGTGATTACTGTAGGCAGCGCTCCGTCTATCTATGTAACAGATAAAATCGTAGATGCTCCAAAAGAGCCCACGTCTCTTATTATGTATTTACGGAAACATATTGAAGGAGCTCGTATCACAAATAT
Organism: uncultured Veillonella sp.; assembly: GCA_963533015.1. Lineage (GTDB taxonomy): Bacteria > Bacillota > Negativicutes > Veillonellales > Veillonellaceae > F0422. The sequence continues at coordinate 11,651 of CAUSMY010000022.1, read as the reverse complement.
AGAGCAACTTCACGGGGACCGTATCATCCGTATTACGGCCGATAAATTAGGATTAGATGGTTCCATCGTTGTAAATGAAATCTATGTAGAGCTAATGGGCAAATATTCCAATTGTATTTTCGTACAAAACGGAACCATCTTGGAATCCCTAGTTCATGTCACACCACTGATGAACCGTGTACGCTCTGTGGCACCTAAGTTACCTTATGACTTGCCTCCTAATACATCTCGTGTGGATCTCATGCAATTCTCTAGTACAGAGATAACACAATTACTACAATCCTTTTCACAAGATACAATAGGCAATACCATTCGTCATATCTTTAACGGCTTCGGTCCTGTTCTATTAGATGATCTATGTTATCGTATGGATTTACTGCCTACTACACCCATGACATCAGGCCTGATTCATACAATCACAGATGGACTAACCAATTTGCAATCTCAACTTCTTAGTGCTCAAGGATTATTGCAATATACTACGGCAACCGGCAAACGTTTATTAACTCCTATTCCTATTTCTGAAAGTTCTCCTCACACCATTGTTGACATCATACAGTACACAACGATTTCCGAGGCCCTTTCACAGGATGTAGCAAAGCTAGGAGCCATTCACACAGCAGGAAAAGAGCTAGAAAAAGTTATCGCCGCAGCTATCAAAAAAGAAGAAGGTCGTCACGAAAAAATTAAAGCTGAACTAGATGATACATCCAAAGCTGATATGTATAAATCCTACGGAGACCTGCTCATGATTTATAGCTACTTGCCGCATCACTACGAGTCTGAAGTAACGGTACAAAATGTGCTGTCTGATGAAGGTGAAAACATTACCATTCCATTAGACCCACCTTTATCCATTACAGAAAATGCACAGGCCTATTATAAGCTATATCGAAAAATGAAAAATCGTACTAAGAATGGTCAATACCAACTAGAACAAAGTACAATGCGTCTTGCCTATTTGGAGTCCATTCAATACAGTTTATCTTTAGCTACAACAAAACAGGCTGTCCAAGAAATCCGCAGTGAATGTGAAAGTGCAGGCATCTTGCGTCAATCTAAAAAGCCGATTCCTTTCAAAATAAAGAAGGATAATTTTCTGCATTTTACAGTCTCAGGTAGCGATGTATACGTAGGACAAAATAACCAACAAAATGAATATCTCACCAACCGTTGGGCTAAACCAACTGACCTATGGTTGCATACACAGCATATACAAGGTTCCCACGTGATCTTGCGGTCTGACATTGAGCCAGATATTAAAATGATTGAAGCCGCTGCACAAATCGCTGCGTATTTTAGCAAAGGGAAAGATACGTCTAAAGTAACCGTGGACTACACCTTAGTGAAACATATTAAAAAGCCACCTGGATCACCATTGGGGTATGTCATCTTTAATACCCATAACGACATCGTAGTAGAACCGAAGGCACCTGAAGGATATGTGGAAAATAATCAAACTAATTAACTAGTTCTATGTCAGTTTAACATACTAATCTTCATTCATTCTGATATGTAATATATTTGTTAATGTAAGTAAAAGCATATACACTACACAAAAAGGCTATAAGCATTCATAACGTTTGCTTACAGCCTTTTTATCATTCTAAATCATTATGTATAGCACTACTATAACAATGCATTCATTTTACTACCCCAATACATCTGCCATGGCTTGCACTGTTCGTTCAATGGCGATATCGATAGTCTCTTTATCAATTGTTAAAGGTGGGTTGAAATAAATTACATTTCCTAATGGACGTAGTAATAAACCTCTATCCAACGCTTTTTTATAGATTTGATACCCCATGCGCAAGGAGCCCTCAAAGCCTTCTTTTGTATCTTTATCTTTTACAAGTTCGATAGCATTGATTAGTCCCATACGGCGGATTTCACCTACATTTGGATGGTTGCCTAAAGCTTTCAATAAGGCATTGTGTAAATAATTCCCCATATCTTCAGCTTGTTCCAAAATATGCTCATCACGCAATGTATCAAGGACCGCCAGTGCAGCAGCACATCCTAGTGGGTTTCCACTATAGGTATGACTGTGCATGAAAGCCTTCATCGTATGGTAATCATCGTAGAAAGCTTGGTAAATCTTTTCTGCCACTACTGTAATAGACATCGGCATATAGCCACCAGTCAATGCTTTAGATACGGTCATGATATCTGGCGATACTCCTGCATGGTCAAATGCGAATAGCTTACCTGTACGACCAAAACCGGTAGCAATTTCATCAGCAATCAGTAACACTCCATAACGATCGCAAAGTTCACGCAACTTGCGTAAGTACTCTGGCGGATACATTTTCATACCTGCACAACCTTGAATCAAAGGCTCTACTATGACAGCCGCCAACGTGGAACCATGCTCTGCAAAATCTTTCTCCATATGCTCAAAACATTCACAAGAACAGTTATCTCTCGTTGTATCATAAGGGCAACGATAGCAATCTGGTCCTTGTGTATGAATAGTTTGATCCATCAACATTGGCTTATAAATTTCAGCAAATAAATCCATACTGCCAACCGATAAGGCACCGATTGTTTCACCATGGTAACTTTCACTAAGACACAAGAATTTTTGACGCTCTGGATGACCTGTTTGATAGTGATATTGGAAGGCCATTTTTAAAGCACATTCTACAGCACCAGATCCATTATCACTAAAGTGAAAGCGTGTTAATCCTTCTGGTACTACTTCTTTCAAACGTTCCGCCAAAGTGATGGCAGGACGATGACTAAAGTTAGCAAAGATAACATGCTCCAATGTATCTAGTTGTTGTTTAATAGCTTCATTTACCTTTGGATGGCAATGACCCAATAAATTACACCACCAAGAACTGATGATATCTATATATTTTTTTCCCTCTACATCATATAAATAACAACCTTTTGCATGGTCGATTACAATCGGTGGCAATGTTTCATAATCTTTCATTTGAGAACATGGATGCCAAATTAATTCCAAATCCTTCTTTGCCCAATCTTTCATGTGTATACCTATACCTCTCTTATAATTATCTAATTACCCATGGGGATTCACTATATCCTCATAGCAACTTAACATAGCATCTACATCCATATGCAACGATGTTTGACCTGGCTCTACTCGCTCTAATACAGGAATGCCTGTCAATCGTTCCATCATCACACAATTATCTTCTTCCATAGGATTCCCTGTGTATTGATTTACAATAATACCTTTTACAGGAATATCTTTAGATTGTAAATAATGAATTGTTAATACTGTGCTATTAATCGTCCCTAATGCCGCTGTGGCTACTACTATAGTGGGTAAGTTTAAATCTTTTACCACATCTTCTAGCATATACAGTTCTGTATCTGTTATATACAGAGGGCATATGATACCCCCACTACCTTCTACCGTTGTGTATGCATGGGCTCTCGCTACGTGACAGAAGTTTTTATTCACCACAGTTCTATCGATGACTTTCCCTTCATGACGAGCCGCCAAATGGGGCGATACTGCTTCATCAAATACATAGGATAGCAATGTGTCATCTGCCTGTGAAAGTCCTGCCACTTGTTTTACGTACCCTGCATCACTTTCAGTAATACTAGGTGCACCACTGACAGCTGCTTTGTAATAGGCTACATCATGACCAGCCTCTCGTAGTGCTTTAAGCCATAAAGCTGTAATATATGTTTTACCAACATCAGTTCCTGTTCCTAAGATATATAAACCCTTCGGGTTTTGAATAGTTGTCATGATTCATATCCTTTCTTACGTTGTATATCTGGCTATTTTCCTCTGTAAAATCCATATAAGGTGCATATAGAAATCATATATGCACCTTATGTACGTTCACTAATTTTTTACTTCAAAATTGCAATCAAACGTTTTGCAATGACTGCTGCCAAAATACAAAGGAAAATATCTGGGATCAGATAAACAGCGCATCAAGCCCAATTGGTTTTCCTAAATATAAATCTTTAATTTCATATAAGTAGAGCATCCCCACTCCATAAACGATTGCTAGGTTTACAAAGGATGCGGCTAATAATCGTTTAAACGTTAATGTCACTGAAGTTTCTATCATGCGACCCGCTACAAAAGCCCCAATAGCAAATCCTAGAAGATATCCAAATGTAGGTTTTACAACATACATAAGTCCGCCACCTTCTGTAAAAATTGGAACTCCTGCCAGCCCCAGAATTAAATACATGACGACACTCATTCCACCAAGTCGACTACCTAAAATTAATCCTGCTAGTGTAGTAAACAATAACTGCAACGTAAATGGCAAATACGGAATCGGAATTTTAATAAACGCCCCTACCGCTACCAAGGCTACAAATAAAGCCGTCATCGTAATTTGTCTAGCACTCATCGTTCCTCTTACATTCACTTCTTCTTTCATGATACGATTCTCCCTTGATCGACAATACATGATGATAAAAAATGTCTTTCAAGTAGTATTAAAGCACTATTATTTTTCATTGTCAACTCGAATTGATTTACTAGGAGTTTACAATAAAAAGAACCGACCACTTTAATATCTTCCAATATATCAAAGTGATCGGTACTAATGATTATATTTTAAACAAAAAATATATTTAGTATTTAAATATGCGTAATACATCTAAACAAAATATAGATAGCAAAAATACCACAGAATCCTTCCATCGATTTGGGCTAGTTAGACTTAACCAACTTTTCTACATTTGCTATCTGCGCTGTATCTTCTTGTTTCCATGTTAATGGAACCACAGAAATATATCCTTCTTTAATATGCCCCACATCGGTTGGTCGATCTTCTTTTTGAAAGCCTTGGTCTCCCACAATCCAGTAATATTCTCTGCCCTTGGCATCTTGGCGAACATCAATAACATTCGTATATTCTTGGAACCCTTGATGGAATACTTTCACTTGTTCCCAACCTACAGGACCTTCTTTTAGGAAATTAACATTCAATAATCCTTGGTATTGCCCCTCTTCATACATAACTTTGATAAACTCTGTAATAAAAGGTAGAATTTCATCCATTCGTTTTGGGCTATAGCGCTCTAGGGACAATGCTAACGATGGAATACCATACATCAATCCCTCCATAGCTGCCCCCACTGTACCAGAATAAATTGCATCAGACCCCAAATTAAATCCATGGTTAATGCCTGAAACCACCATATCTGGCTTGTCTTCTTGTAATAAATAGGATAAAGAAAACTTCACGCAGTCTACTGGCGTGCCCTCTACAAAGAGCATTCTTGGATTCTCACCATCTTGGCTCATTTCTTTGGCACGGATTGGTACTTGAACAGTTAATGCACTAGATTTTGCACTTTGCTCGACTTTAGGTGCTACCACCGTCACACGGTGATTCTTAGCTAGTTCTTGCGCTAATCCTTGTATCCCTGGCGCCCATAGGCCGTCGTCATTAATTACTAAAATATGCATACTACACTTATCCTTCAATTGCAGAGATTTTTTCTACTCTTTTTTCATGGCGACCGCCTTCAAATTCAGTATGTAACCAAATATCTACAATATCCAATGCCAAACCTTGACCGATGACACGTTCGCCCATTGTTAATACATTCGCATTGTTATGTTCACGGCTAGCATGAGCAGAGAATGTATCGTGACATAATGCAGCACGAATCCCTTTTACTTTATTCGCTGCAATGCCGATTCCGATACCTGTACCACATGTCAAAATACCGCGATCAAATTCACCCGCTGCCACTGCTTCTGCCAATGGTTTTGCCACATCTGGATAGTCCATGGAATCTGTGGAGTACGTACCAAAATCTTTGTACTCAATGCCTTGTTTTTCTAGTGATCCTTTAATAGCCTCTTTCAAATGAAATCCACCATGATCACAACCAACTGCTACTTTCATTTTTACCTCCTTACTACAATACTTTTCCAGGTAGTATTGTGTGAAAAATATATCTCTAATTGTATCCTTACTACATAACTTTATATACATGTAGTATCCGTTGTATTCCCAAGTTACCTATGAATAGTAATACTTTATATATAGCTAACACATATTTTGTATCAATTTCACTACTTATGTAGTTCAATTCCTTTTCGTAGATACTCCACAATTTGTTTGGCAGTTTTACTATATACCTCTTGAGATTGTCCAAAAGGATCTACCACATCTCCGTCTTCTCCACCAAACTCAGCAAGAGTCATAATTTTTTTACTGTCAAAGGGAAATTGACGAAGTAATATTTTTTTATGGCCTTCTGTCATAGCTAGTACGTAATCCGCAGCTTTCACAAAATCTATTTTTAACGGACGAGAACTGTGCTCGCTAATATCTTCGCCTACTAACTCTCGAACTGCTACCACAGCCTCGTCACTCACCTTAGCTCCAGGCACGCAAAATAAACCTGTAGATAAAGACACTACCTCTATACCAAGATCACGTCCAACAGCACGGGCAATTCCTTCTCCCATGGGACTACGACACGTATTTCCTGTACATACAAATAATAAATTCATAATTACCTCTACTATACTTTAAAGCAATTTTACACGATTCAATACAGTCCATCCATCACTTTTACAAGTCAATTAAAAGAAACTAAATGGTCTTAGATACATTGTACATGACCACCACTAGCCTTCTCTAAGCGATTCATAACGGCTACGCCAAGTCCTACTGGTGCACAGCCTTCCACAATCAATGTATCCACACCAATGTCGTTAAACTGTAATAAACTATCGTATAAACGATTGGCCAATGCAATAGGCTCTGCTTGTTCACCATATACAATAATATCTACTGAAAGTGTAAAATTAGAAAGTACTGTATTTAAATTTTCTAAAGTTTCCTCTGAAAGTAATAACCCAATTCTCGGCTTTCCCTTAGAATCTTCCTGTAATATAGGTTCTTGCAGAACCATCGTATCTATGATGTCTTTTATATGTTCTGCTACTGTTAATGACTGTCCCACTAACACTTGCACCGGCATGTCTGGTGCATAATGGCGATATTTCATGCCTGGCGCTTTCGGCGCCTCTGTAGGGTCATGCAATGCCGTATCATATACCACATGGTCCGCCACCATTTCTAGCATCTCTTTTGTAACACCACCGGGACGCAAGATAATCACCGCATCATCTTCGACTTGTACGACTGTAGATTCTACACCTATTTCACAGGGACCTGCATCTACTATTGCATGAATACGTCCTTTCATATCATGCAGAACTGCTTCTGCGGTGGTTGGACTTGGTCGCCCTGACCGATTGGCGCTCGGCGCTGCAATAGGCACACCAGCAATCCGTATCATCTCACGACATACGTCATGATCTGGGCATCGTAATGCCACCCGTGAAAGTCCACCAGTCGCTCGCTCTGGCACTAGAGATGCCTTCTCAAATGTAATTGTCAATGGGCCAGGCCAAAATGTGTCCATCAATCTTTGTTCTAAAGGAGTGATATGTCGTACTAAACGATGCACCATAGATTGGTCACATACATGTAAAATTAAAGGATTATCTGAGGGACGTCCTTTTGCGGCATAAATACGATCCATCGCATCTGCTGCCAGTCCATTAGCGCCTAAACCATACACCGTCTCCGTAGGTATAGCTACCAAATCCCCTACACGAAGCAAAGTGCCTGCTAATTCCACATCATCAGGAGTCAATACCTGTGTTTCAATATGTTCTACTACTTCCATATCATACCTCCTTTCCTATATATTATTATAGTACTATTTTCGTCGTACTTCCCAACGCACTTCACGTATAATACCAGCGATATCTCGTTGGTACACTGGTTCTCCATAGCATCCCGTTTCTGCAGCTAGCTTTGCTACTGCCTCTTCTTGGCCTTGTCCAATTTCGATGGCAAGGTAACCACCGTCTTTAACAAGACGCCAGGCTTCACGAATGATAGGAATATAAAACTCTAATCCCGTAGTTCCTCCATGAAGTGCAATATGAGGTTCATGTAATACCTCTCGAGATAATGTATTCATCTCTGCGGTGGTAATATATGGTGGGTTTGACACAAGCACATCAAATATACCTTCTAAGGATGTTTGTTGCTCACCAAATAGAGACTTACAAGCATCCCATACCGTACTATATTCAGTACCTTTGCCTACCTTCACCTGTTCTAACAGTTGCTTTATGTCACTTTCACAGAATCTTGAAACATCGGCTAACTCTAAAGATGTGCGATTGTCCTCAGCGACCGCCAAAGCTTTATCCGAAATATCTACACCTACACCAGTAGCCTTCGGTAAATAGTGCAGTAAACTTAGCAATATAGTGCCGGGGCCGGTACATAAATCTAAAATCCGCGGCGCAGATTCTACGTCATATAGATCCAAAATATCTTCAATTAATGTTTCCGTATCAGGACGTGGAATCAACACATGTTCGTTCACCTGAAAGTCTAACCCCATAAATTCTTTATGCCTTGTAATAGCTGCCCCGATATATCCATTCGCTCGCTGCACCACTAGCGGCAGATAAGCATATAATTCTGCTTTGTCCAAAGGGCGATCAAAGTTTACATATAAATACATGCGGTCACAGCCCAAACTATGAGAAAGCAGTACTTCCCCATCCAAGCGGCTTGATTCTATGCCTTTGGAGCGAAAATACTGCTCTGTCCATTGGAGCATGCGACTAATAGTCCATAACTCATTATCCATGTTGATTTGCCTCTTGCATTTTAGCGGCTTGTTCTGCTGTGATTAAGGCTTGGATTAGTTCATCCATATCCCCATTTAATACAGCATTTAATTTGTATAAAGTTAAGTTAATGCGATGGTCTGTGACACGACCTTGTGGATAGTTGTATGTGCGAATACGTTCGGAGCGATCTCCTGTACCCACTTGGCTTTTGCGGTCTGCTGCCATAGCGGATGTTGCTTCTTGCTCTGCTTTATCTTGTAATTTAGCACGCAATACACGCATGGCTTTTTCACGGTTTTTGAGCTGAGAACGCTCGTCCTGACAAGCTACCACAATACCAGATGGTTTGTGCGTAATACGAACGGCAGACTCCGTTTTATTGATGTGCTGTCCACCTGCACCAGACGCACGGTATGTATCGATTTCCAAATCTTTATCGTTAATTTCGATGTCGATATCTTCTGCTTCTGGCAATACTGCAACAGTTACCGTAGACGTATGGATACGTCCAGAAGATTCTGTATCTGGCACACGTTGCACACGGTGTACACCACTTTCAAATTTTAACTTAGAATATACACTGTCGCCTTCGATAGAGAATACCACTTCTTTAAAGCCCCCTAATTCAGGCTCGTTCGCATCGATAATAGTACATCTCCAGCCTTGTGTTTCTGCATACTTTGTGAACATACGGAATAAATCCCCCGCGAACAAAGCTGCTTCATCACCACCAGCACCGCCACGAATTTCAACGATGATATTTTTATCATCATTCGGATCTTTTGGTAATAGCAAAATATGTAATTCTGCCTCTAATTCATCTCGGTGAACTTTTAAATCATTCAATTCTTCTTGAGCCATAGCACGGAAGTCTTCATCAAGGCTTTTGTCGCCTAACACTTCCAACGCTTCTTCAATACCGGCTAAGACTTGTTTGTATTGACGGAATGTGTTCACTGTATCCGTTAAGGATGCATGTTGACGCGTCAATTTACGCCATTCTTCTTGGCGAGCAATCACATCTGGGTCAGAAATGCGCTGTTCCAAGTCTAAAAATTTATCTTCAATCACTTGTAGTTTATCTACTAACACGGTGACTCCTTTCTACTCATCTTCGTATGCGTCTTCTTCACTAGGTCGCACCGATTGTAAGGCACGAATGGCCACTTCAATTTGATCATCATCTGGTTCTCGTGTTGTCATGTATTGTAACACAAGGCCTGGAGCGATCATAACTTTTACCAGTGAGTTTTGTGATCGTCCAGCAAAACGGATTAACTCATAAGAAATACCTGCTACTACAGGCATGAGGGCTAATCTAGAAGCGATACGTTCCACTAAATTTGGCCAACCTAGAAAAGCAAATACAAATATACTCACGACCATGACAAATAGCAAGAAGTTTGTACCACAACGAGCATGTAATCTCGAATGGTTCCGCACTTCTTCTACCGTTAATGGTCTATCATTTTCATAAGTGTGAATGGTTTTATGCTCCGCCCCATGATACTGAAAGACACGCTTAATATCTGGAGTGAGTCCAATAGCAAAAATATATAGTAAAAAAAGAACTAATCGAATGGTTCCTTCATATAGATTCAATATCATATGATCTGAGCCAGCACCAGGCATAAATTTTGCTAGCCACGTTGGCAAGGCAATAAATAATGCTGCTGCAATGAGCACAGATACAGCCATAGTGATGGCGATTTCCTTATTCGTTACTTCCTCCTCTTCTTCTCCAGAAGCTTGTGCGGAAAAGGATAAAGCTTTCATACCGATCACTAAGGATTCAAACAAAGCTACAGTTCCACGTAAGAAAGGCAGTTTCAACACAGGATACTTGTCCTGGATAGATGTTGTAGGTTCTTCTTTTACCGTTATAGTTCCATCAGGCTTACGGCAAGCTGTGGCCATAATTTTAGGACCACGCATCATAACCCCTTCAATCACTGCTTGACCACCGACAAATTTCTTTACTCGTTGTTGAGTCATAGGTTCTCCTGTAAAACAAATATAGGCAGAGCCTTAGCTCTGCCAATTAATTTGTATAGGTTATTTACGTAATTATTTGCCGTAACGTTTGTTAAATTGTTCGATACGACCGCGAGCTTTAGCCGCACGTTGTTGGCCTGTGAAGAAAGGATGACAGTTGGAGCAAACGTCCACGCGAAGATCACCTTTAACAGAACCAGTTTTGAATGTGTTTCCACAACCGCAAGTTACAGTTGCTTCCGCATAATCAGGATGAATTCCTTCTTTCATGTATATACACCTCTTTTCAACGTCTAAACTTTTCCTATAGATTATATCACGAATGCTAGTATCTATGCAATACTAGGGACTATGAGTTATTCAGATATTTATAATGCTACACTCATCTGCATTCCTAGGACTCGATCTGGCACTTTAAATCCATGTGGCACTTGTAATGGTGTGGATAGAAATATATTGTAGTTCGCACTTCCATAATATCCTTTCATACCAATGGCTCCGCCCCATAACTGTGTACCCAATATATCTTCCGTGGATTTTCCGTACACTTTACCATAATCTAAACCTACATATGCTGTATGATTCTGATTTAATGCTACATCTAAGGTGTTCCGTACATAAAACCCTTGTTCTGCAGCTAGATTTCTATCGCCGGTAAACCCACGCACCGTATTCCATCCACCAATGGTAAAGAACTCACTACTGTATAGCTTACTATTCGTATACCGTCCTTTCGCTTCCATTGTATAGGTTGCCTTCCGATTCCAAAGAGTCAATGTGCGCTGATAATTCACTTTCCCCGTATATATATGATACTGTGTGGTGGCTTCGCCTAAATGATCGGTAGGCCCAGGACTAGCCCACCAAGGAACACCTCTTTCATATTGTACCAACCAATCTAGACTTCCATTTTTGCTATATCGTTTTTGGTGTATTCCTATAGACCAAGACGTGGTATTTCTTCGTTGCACATCAATTTCACTACCATTGATAAAAGAATGCCTTGTCTTATGTGTAA
>CAUSMY010000021.1:0-14048 GCA_963533015.1 uncultured Veillonella sp. | reverse complement strand
AGAATATGGATCTACATTTAAAGAAGTTGTAAAAGATGGATATAACCATATATATATTGCAAGAGAAAATATGCCTACCTATAATATGTCTGATGATTTAGGTAAAAGTATCTCCAATTTTACTCGCTATGTGGGAGAAATAAAACCAGATTGTATTGTTGTTCATGGGGACCGTGGAGATGCACTTATGGGATCTATTGTAGGTGCTTTTAATAATGTCCATGTCATTCATATTGAAGGTGGGGAAGTGACGGGAACTATTGATGAATCTATTCGTCATGCCATCACTAGGTTTGCCCATTTTCATTTAGTGGCTAATACAAGTGCCGAAGAATTGCTCTTAGCCATGGGTGAAAGTCCGCAACGGATTAAGATAATAGGGTCCCCTGATATTGATGTTATTAGAGGGCAATCATTGGCAACTATTGATGAAGTAAAAGAATCATTAAAGATTCCTTTTGACTCATATGCTGTACTTCTATTTCACCCTGTTGTGACAGAAGTAGGCCTTTTACAACAACAAGTAACAGAATTAGTTAACGCTTGTAAAAAGAGTGGAAAAAAGTATATTGTGATTTACCCGAATAATGATAGTGGTAGCCATATTATTTTGGAAGCGTATAAGCAATTAGAGGGAGATGATTCCTTTTTGCTTTTTAAGTCTGTACGGTTTGAAGAATTTTTGGTTGTATTACAACATGCTGAGTTTATGATAGGAAATTCAAGTGCAGGAGTCAGAGAGGCGCCGTATTTTGGGGTTCCAACAATTGATATAGGAACTCGCCAAATGGGGCGATACAGCAAAGATGATATCAGTATTACTCATGTAACATGTAATAGTAAGGAAATTTTACAAGCTATGGAAATGTTGCCACATCGTTATACAGTACACCACAATTGGGGACAAGGCAACAGTGCAGAACTGTTTATGAATATTTTAGGTAGTGAAGAATTCTGGCGTATACCATTACAGAAAAAATTAAGTTATAAGGGATAAACAAATGTATGAATCTACGAAAATTGTTGCTATAATACCGGCACGAGGCGGTAGTAAAGGGATTCCGCATAAGAATATTACGAACCTATGTGGGAAACCGTTAATTGGATATACGATTGAAGCAGCAAAACAATCTACATATATAGATGATGTGGTTGTTAGCACTGATGATTTAGAGATTAAAAAAGTTAGCGAACAATATGGAGCTTCAGTTCCTTTTGTTCGAGATGCTCATATTGCATCTGATGAGGCTAAAACGATATCTGTTGTGGTAGATGCGATACAAAGGCTACAAGCAATAGGGCAAGAGTATGACGTAGTAATATTATTACAACCTACATCTCCATTACGAACTGCTGAGGAGATTGATGTAGCGATTGAAGTGTTTTTTCAACATCAGATGAAAGGTGTAGTTAGTGTTAATGTTGCGGACATTTCTCCATTTTTGCTACGAACTATTCATAACCATAGATTACATCGAATTATTGATCAAAGTAGTACGATAAGAAGACAAGATATGCCAACGTATTATGAAGTAAATGGGGCTATTTATATCAATAGAGTAGAAGAAGTGACTGAAGAGCTAAGTTTTAACGATAATCCGATCCCTTATATTATGAATCGAGATCACTCTGTGGACATTGATGCGTGGGATGATTTAACTGTGGCTGAAGCAATAATTAAAGAAGGATATTTAAAGTAATATCTAGCTTATAGTTAGGAGAGACATATGTTTAATTATACAATAATATCTGATAAAGATAATGAAGAATGCAGATCGTTTGTGTGTAAAGAGCTTAGCAATATAGGTATAGATAATCCACACTTTACAGATGCTATCATGGCAATAAGAATATCTGATGAGGAGGCATTTAGTTATGCCATACCGAATACATATCTGACAAAAGGTGAGATTGGCTGTGCGCTTAGTCACAAAAAAGTATACAAAGAATTATTAGACAGCGATCAAAATAGTATAGTTATTTTTGAAGATGATGCAGTGTTTACTGAAGATTTTCTATAGATATTTTATTAAAAATCATTAAGGTTGTTGATAAAATGGATGTACCTGTAGTTGTTTCATTGCAAGAGAATAAGCAACAAAAAAGTAAAATATGTAGCCTTTCTGATTCAATATCGTTATATTCCATGCATAAATTTGGTTTAACTTTTGGATATATTATAAATAAGAAGGCGGCTAAGAGTATAATAGAAATTCAGACTCCGATTCACTTTGAGTCTGATGCTTTTGAGTATTTTTATTACCTAGATGGAGTTAAATTATTTTCTGTAAATAAAAGTTTGGTATTTACATCGTTTGTACATGATTCGACTATAGGAAAAAGGGATGATATCCCGCAGAGGCAAAAGGATAAAATACGTAAATCTACCTATAAAATGATGTTAAAAAAATTGCCTATTAGAAAGTAATTGCTAGGTGAGTGCAGACATATCTACAAAGAGCTGCATCAATGGGTTAAGCGATACATAAAATAATTAAAACTTTTAACGATATAGTTACATAGATTATTATTAAATAATTGTATGGTTGTGAGCATAGATATTGTTGTTAATTAAAATAGGGAGTTATAATGAGTGTTAGTTTAATTGAGAAATATGAAGTAAAGAAATTAGATGCATATATGGCGGCTGTTGTGAGACGAATTAATGGTACAAAGTTTTGCCCGGAAAGTATTTATAAATATTCTTTAAAAAATATGGTTATAAGGATAATCTAGCAAGATATTATACGGAAAAATATACTGGAATACCAGTAGGTAAATTTACTTGGGGATTTAGAGAGTTAAGAGATGATGTAATCAAATCTATAGGAGCCTATAGTTCAATAGCGGCAGGGCAACGAGTAATCATTAATGGGCATAAAAGTGAGTATGTAACAACTTGGAACTCAGAGTTAGATTATCGTAAAGATTTACCAATAAAGAGGTCAACAACAATCGGTAATGATGTACGGATTGGTGCAGGATCTACCTTATTAAATAATATCACTATTGGGGATGGGGCAATAATTGGTGCAGGGAGTATAATCACTAAAGATGTTCCACCATATGCTGTTGTAGTAGGGGCAAATCGATTGGTGAAATATCGCTTTCCAGATGAGATAATACAAAAATTACTACAAATAAAATGGTGGGAATGGGAAGATGAAAAGATAAGAAGTTGCTATAAACTATTTGAAAACCCTGTGGCGTTTGTAGATAAATATTATGTGGATTAAAGTGATTCCATAAAAAATTAAAATAAGATAAAATATAGAACGATATATTGATGCTCCTATTCGTAGACTCTTTTTAATGTAAAATCGTTCAAGATAAAACGGCGATATAGTAGATGTGAATTAAGGATAAAATCCTAAACCTACATCATACTATTATCGCCGTTTTATTCGTACATTATAGCCTATTATCCTTTGGGAGGATATGAGTCATGTCCATGGCTATCTTTTTGTGCTATTCTACCATCTTTATTGTGAATGACTAATTCACTTTTTTGATTTTTGCTAATATTACGAGCATAATCAATTGCTAGTTTTTTAGTGCCAAAGTGTTTTGTAGCTTTTGTATTACCCTCACCTTTAACATTCCAACCATTATTTTTAGATGGTACAACGTGTTGATTTTTTCCCATGATAAGATCTCCTTTCTAATATATATTATACACTATTTATGATATTTACATAAACGGATAGAAAAGATGGGCAGTGTCAAGTTTTTCTAGAAAAGTAAGAAGTTACTAGAATCTTAAGAAAATGGGGAGAGCGAGCAATCGCTCTGTTTTTGTTTTAAGTTTATAAGGGATAAATAAATATTTTAAGTTGTGCTAAGTTGCAAATTGTCATAATAATTGAGTGGTACAATCTAGAAAATCGCAGTATAATGGGTTTTGTAGCACCTAAAGTATAAAAATTTAAGTTGCTTCAAGTTGCACATTGAGAATTTCTAAGATAGTTTGTAATGATGTGGTAGGCAAGTTTTCGGTTTTGGTACCGACATTTTTGTCGGTACCAAAACTATGGGGTTAGGAGTAAACTAAATGTATTTAACTATTGTGATGGTAAAGGAGTTTAACTTAGTGCGCAATTTTAAATATCTTTGGTATAATAGATGTATGATGAAGGACACGTGACAGAAGTTTTCGCTTAATTATAAATGGTCGGTGAAAAGGAAGATAAATTATGGAGATACTATGATGACAGAAAAAGATACTGATAGAGTAAATAGAGATAATGTTCTTAATAATTATATAGCTAGTAATGAATTTACAAGGTATATCTTGGAAAGAAGAGATATATTTTACAAAAGAGTATATCACTAATTTTTTTGGGGTTGATGATAGGACTATTGAACGATTGGTAGAAAATAATAGAGAAGAACTGACTCAGAACGGATATAAAGTTATTACTAAGCCAGAATTAGATAGTTTTTTATCTAATTTTGGTACCGACAATAATGTCGGTACCAAAATTACAAAGCTAGGTGTTTATTCGTTTCGTAGCTTCTTAAATGTGGCAATGCTTCTTCATAATAATGATCGAGCTAAGCAGATTCGTAGTCAACTACTAGATATTACACTGGGCGTTCTTTCTGAGAGAACTGGTGGACATAATATCTATATAAATCAACGTGATCCAGAGTTTATAGAGACCGCATATACCAATGAAAAAATGAGGAAGAGGTTTACCAATGCATTAAATCTATATGTGGATATGGGGACTTATAAGTATGAATACTTTACCAATGTAATATATAAAGGTATTTTTTTAGAGAATGCTAAAGAGTATCAACAAATTTTAAGATTAAAAAGTAGAGCTAATTTAAGAGACACAATGTACACAGAAGTTCTTGAAAATATTGCTTCGATTGAAGCGGGGGTAGCAAAAGATATAGAAATTGTAGCAAAGAAGAAAGGAAACTTAATAACGAAAGAAGAAGTCGAAGGTATTATACAAAATTTAATTACACATCCGGCGTTTTCTATCTATACAGATAAAGCTAGAAAAAAAATGGCTAGTCGAGATATGTGCTTTAGAGATGCATATCATAAAAACTTAAAAAACTATATAAATGCAGTTGACCCAGAAGATTTTGAAAGATTTTTGGGAGAAAAGAGTAAGGCTTTAGCGCAACAAATTGATGATCATATCGAAGTTTTTAAAAGGTTGAGAGATAAATGATAGATACTTTTATATATTTTAGTTTAGAATATGCGCTAAAAGTACATGAGCAGGTGATTAATGTTAGTGGCGGATTACAGGGTATTACATCACAGAATAGAGGGCAATTAGATAGTATATTATGTCATGTTAAAAATGATGAGTATTATCCAAACTTTATTGACAAATTAACACATATTATTTATTCAATCGCAAAGTTTCATGTATTTATCGATGGGAATAAAAGAACGGCAATTGCTCTAGGTGCATACTTTTTAGAGTTAAATGGTTATGAGTATGTAGTATCAAACTATATAAAAGAAATGGAAAATTATATTGTTTGGACAATGGAGAAACGTATAAGTATTGATATTTTAATGAAAAAGCTAGAGTATATTGTTTACGAAATAGATGAACCAGAAGAGTTTAAGTATAAGGTGATTCTTTTATTATAAGATTTAGTATAAACATATAAAATAGATATACGATTTAGATTTTTGAGTTTGGAGCATTTGGTACCGACATTTTTGTCGGTACCAAAATTTTATATTTGGAAATATAATTAATGTATTTACGTGTTGTACGAGCAAAAATGGTATATTAGGTACTAGTTAGAGAGTTTGACTTTAAGAAATAAGTGAACTTAAAGTGCTAAATACAGGTTAAATGAAATAAGGCTTAAAAAACTTGCACCAACCTCTCTATTCTTGTAAAATAGAACTATAATAAATCATTTGTTGTAATATACTTTAGGAGGACTTGATTATGGCAGTGAAGATTGGTATTAATGGCTTTGGTCGTATTGGTAAATGCGTCATGCGCGCGGCTCTTAACAACCCAGAGGTGGAAGTGGTAGCCATTAATGATACTGGTGATATTGAAGGTTCCGCTTTGCTGTTTAAACATGACTCAATTCATGGCAATTTAAGCTGTGACGTGTCTGTAGAAGGCGAATATTTAGTAGTAGACGGCAAAAAAACACGTGTATTCTGTGACCGTGATCCAGCAAACTTAGACTGGTCCTCCGAAGGAGTAGAAGTGGTTATCGAATGTACGGGTGTATTCCGTTCTCGTGAAAAAGCAGCGGCTCATCTTGGTGGCACTGTTAAAAAAGTAATTATTTCTGCACCAGGCAAAGACGAAGATAAAACTATCGTTATGGGCGTAAATGAAAGTGAATATGACCCAGCTACGCATCATGTAGTATCTAATGCAAGCTGTACAACAAACTGTTTAGCTCCATTTGCAAAGGTGTTGCATCAAGAATTTGGTATTAAACGTGGTATGATGACAACAGTGCATTCGTATACAAATGACCAACGTGTATTGGATGCACCACATAAAGACTTACGTCGTGCTCGTGCAGCAGCGATGTCCATTATTCCTACTACCACAGGCGCAGCGAAAGCAGTGGCATTAGTATTACCTGAATTGAAAGGTAAATTAAATGGCTTTGCTCTTCGTGTACCTACACCAAATGTGTCTGTTACGGATTTAGTAGTAGAACTTGAGAAAGAAGCAACTAAAGAAAGCATCAATGCTGCATTCCGCAAAGCAGCTGAAGGTGAGTTAAAAGGTATTCTTGGCGTATCTGATTTGCCATTAGTATCCAAAGACTTTAATGGTGATGCTCGTAGTTCTATCGTTGATGCAGATTTGACAATGGTGATGGAAGGCAATATGGCAAAAGTAGTAGCTTGGTATGACAATGAGTGGGGCTATTCCTCTCGTATTGTTGACCTAGCTGTGTACATGAGCAAACGAGGCTTATAATTTGCCGGGGACTACGAGAGTAGTCCCTTTTTGTCGTGTCTATGGATAGGTAATCTCTTGTTTGGATGTGTAGCATGCAAATATTGCGACGGACTATACTTCATAGACAAGTACACTTACAGATCTATACATCTAATGATAGGATTGAGAGATGCTGAATAATCAATTGTAAATAGATAGGAGACAGTATGAAACTTTCACTAGCAAATATGAATGTAGCGAACAAAACAGTATTTGTTCGAGTTGATTTTAATGTACCTCTGAAAGACGGTGTTATTACTGATGATACACGGATTCGTGCCACATTACCTACCTTGCGTCATTTGATTGACCAAGGTGCCAAGGTAGTGATTGCCTCTCATCTAGGTCGCCCTAAAGGAGAACGTAAACCAGAGTTTACTCTAGCGCCTTGCGCCAAACGATTGAGTGAATTATTAGAACAACCAGTTCGTTTTGTAGAAGATTGCATTGGCAATATCCCTGCACAAGCTGTAAGTGAAATGAAGTCCGGGGATGTGGTGGTATTGGAAAATCTTCGTTTCTACAAAGAAGAAGAAAAAAATGATTCTACTTTTGCCAAAGCCTTAGCGGATTTAGCGGAAGTAGGCGTGAATGATGCCTTCGGTGTGTCTCATCGTGCCCATGCCTCTGTGGAAGGGATTACAAAATACTTACCAATGGGAGCTGGTTTCTTGTTAGAAAAAGAAATTCGCTATGTCGGAGGTGCTGTAGAGCATCCTGAACACCCATTTGCAGCCATCATCGGTGGCGCCAAAGTAAGCGACAAAATTGAAGTCATTTCTAACTTATTGCCAAAAGTAGAAGCGTTGATTATCGGCGGTGGTATGGCAAATACTTTCGTGGCGGCTCAAGGTCATAATGTGGGTACTTCTTTAGTGGAAGCTGACAAATTTGAGTTAGCTCGTGAATTAATCGCTCGTGCAAAAGAAACCAACACTAACCTATTATTACCAGTAGATTTCGTTGTAGCTGATGCTTTCAGTGAAACGGCGAATCATAAGGTGGTGGATGCCACAGCCATCGAAGATGGTTGGATGGCATTAGATATTGGACCGAAGAGCCGTGAGTTATTTGCTGAGGCCTTGGCACCGATGAAGATGATTGTTTGGAATGGTCCTATGGGTGTGTTCGAAATGGAAGTGTTCGCAGGTGGTACCAATGCAGTAGCGAAAGCGGTGGCAGAGGCGAATGCAACTACAATTGTAGGTGGCGGCGATTCTGTAGCAGCTATTGAAAAAAGTGGATTAAGTCACAAAATTTCTCATATTTCCACTGGTGGCGGCGCCTCCTTAGAATACTTAGAAGGCAAAGTGTTACCAGGTATTGCAGCCTTACAAGAGGCATAGGAGGTTATCATGCGACAACCGATCATTGCTGGGAACTGGAAAATGCATATGACGAATACGGAAGCCACAGTATTCGTAGAACAATTGAAACCATTAGTGGCGGATGCTAGCTGTGAAGTGGTGGTATGCCCTCCGTTTACAGCCATTAGCACTGTGGCTGATTTAGCGGAAGATACCAAGGTTCGTGTAGGGGCACAAAATGTGTTCCACGAAGAATCTGGCGCCTATACAGGGGAAGTATCTCCTTCGATGTTGACGGATTTAGGTGTGTCCTACGTAATTGTGGGGCACTCTGAACGACGTTCTATCTTTAAAGAAGCGGATCGTTGTGTGAATAAGCGTGTGCGCATTGTCTTACAACATGGCATGAGCCCTATCCTTTGTGTAGGTGAAAGTTTAAATCAACGTGAAAGTGGGGAAACGGTGGCGTTCATTCACTCTCAATTAGAAATGGGATTGCATGGAGTACCTGCCGAAGAAATGGTGGAAGTGGTGATTGCTTACGAACCGATTTGGGCCATTGGCACAGGTCGTACAGCCACAGCGGAGCAGGCTGGGGAAGTATGCCAAAGCATTCGTGAGAAAATCGCTACTATGTATACGCCTGACATTGCAGAACAAGTGCGCATTCTGTACGGTGGCAGTGTAAAACCGGAGAATGCAAAAGATATTTTGGCCCAAGCCCATGTAGATGGTGCTTTAGTGGGCGGTGCTTCTTTGGAAGCAGAGACTTTTACGGGAATTATTAGAGCCTGTTAACATAGGTTTGAGGTAGCGTATGGCAAAATTAAAAGGACCAGTGATGCTAACGATCCTTGATGGATTTGGCATTGGGGATGGTCAAGACCCAACCAATGCGGTGGTACAAGCGAACCCCCGAACATTTTTAGACCTATGGGACAAGTGCCCTCATACTCTATTGGATGCCTCTGGTATGGCGGTCGGTTTACCAGATGGACAGATGGGAAACTCTGAAGTAGGCCATTTGAACATTGGTGCCGGACGTATTGTATACCAAGAATTGACGCGCATTACGAAAGAGGCGCAAGAAGGGACCTTATTCACTCGCCCTACTTTGGTGAAAGCTTATGAAGAAGGAGCTAAACAAGCTTTGCATCTAGTAGGCTTGTTGTCAGATGGCGGTGTCCACTCGCATATTGATCACTTGAAGGCCTTACTTCGTGGCGCTAAGGATGCCGGTGTAGGTAAAGTGTATATTCACGCATTCTTGGATGGTCGTGATGTACCTCCACAAAGTGCATTGGCCTATATTGACGACATTGCTCACTACTGCAACGAGTTGGGTCTAGGATCGATTGCGACGATAGGCGGTCGTTATTATGGTATGGACCGTGATCAACGATGGGAACGAGTGCAACTGGCGTATAATGCCATGGTATGTGGTAGTGGCACAGAAGTAGGTTGTGCTCATGAAGCGGTAGAACACAGTTATGCTGATGAAACGACAGATGAATTTGTCATTCCATCTGTGGTGGAAGGGTATACAGGTATGCAGGATGGAGATGCGATCTTGTTCTTTAACTTCCGTCCTGATCGGGCTCGTCAATTAGTGCGTGCTGTGGTAGATCCTGATTTCGCTGGATTTGAACGAAAACATGTATTGCAAGGTTCCTATGTAGCGAGTATGACTCGGTACGAAGCGGACTTACCAGTGCCTGTGGTGTATGATAAAGAATTATTAACAGATACCTTAGGAGAAGTGTTATCTAAGGGTGGTTATCGTCAATTGCGCATTGCGGAAACAGAGAAATATGCGCATGTGACGTATTTCTTCAATGGTGGCAAAGAAGATATCTTCCTTGGGGAAGATCGAATTTTGGTACCATCTCCGAAGGTGGCTACCTATGATTTGCAACCAGAGATGAGTGCTCCAGAGGTAACGGAAAAGGTTGTATTCGCCATTCGCAGTGGCGAGTATGATATGATTATCTTGAATTATGCGAACCCAGATATGGTAGGTCATACAGGTGATTTTGAAGCTGCAAAACGAGCGATTTTAGCCGTAGATACGGGGCTTTCAGAAATTGTGGGAGCTATTCGAGATATGAATGGTCAATTATTAATTACAGCAGACCATGGAAACTCTGAGGTTATGGTAGATCATACCACAGAAATTCCGCACACGGCGCATACGAAGAATCCGGTGCCACTCATTTTAGTGGGAGCCCCAGAGGGTGTAAGTTTGCGACCAGGTCGGCTTTGTGATTTAGCACCAACTATGTTGGCATTAGGTGGCATTGAGCAGCCTGAAGTGATGAGTGGTGAAAGTTTGTTAGTACAATAAGGAGAAGTAACAATGGCAGTAATTACTGATGTATACGCAAGAGAGATTATGGATTCCCGTGGCAATCCAACAGTAGAAGTAGAAGTGTATTTGGAAGACGGTACGATTGGCCGTACTGCAGTTCCATCTGGAGCATCCACTGGTCAATTTGAAGCGGTGGAATTGCGTGATAGCGATTCTCCACGTTATTTAGGTAAAGGTGTATTGCAAGCAGTAGCGAATGTGAACGACATCATTGCACCAGCGATCTTAGGTTTCGATGCATCTGAACAAGTGGCGATTGACCGTATTATGATTGAATTGGATGGTACGCCTAATAAAGCAAAATTAGGTGCCAATGCTATTTTAGGTGTATCTATGGCGGTAGCTCGCGCAGCCGCTGAATCCTATGATTTACCGTTGTTCCAATACCTTGGTGGTACCAATGCAAAAGAATTGCCAGTACCAATGATGAACATTTTAAATGGTGGTGCTCATGCAGATAATAACGTGGATATTCAAGAGTTCATGATTATGCCAATCGGCGCTACTAGCTTTATGGAAGCATTGCGCTATTGTGCAGAAGTGTATCATACATTAAAATCTGTATTGAAAGCAAAAGGTTTGGCCACAGGTGTAGGTGATGAAGGTGGCTTTGCCCCTAACTTAGGTTCTAACGAAGAAGCATTGCAAGTGATTACAGAAGCTATCGAAAAAGCGGGGCTTGTAGTAGGCAAAGATATTGTATTTGCTATCGATGCAGCATCTTCTGAATTCTACAAAGATGGCAAATACCATTTAGCTGGTGAAGGTAAAGTAAAAACAGCTGCTGAAATGGTAGAATACTACGCAGAACTTTGCGAAAAATACCCAATTTACTCCATTGAAGATGGTTTAGCAGAAGAAGATTGGGAAGGCTGGAAATTATTGACAGATCGCCTTGGCAAAACTGTTCAATTAGTAGGTGACGATTTATTCGTAACGAACACAGAACGCTTGTCCCGTGGTATCAAAGAAGATACAGCGAATGCAATCTTGATCAAAGTGAACCAAATTGGCACATTGACAGAAACATTCGATGCAATTGAAATGGCAAAACGTGCAGGCTATACAGCAGTGATCTCTCACCGTTCTGGTGAAACCGAAGATTCCACAATCGCTGATATTGCTGTAGCAGTGAACGCTGGACAAATCAAAACTGGTGCCCCAGCTCGTTCCGAACGCGTAGCGAAATACAACCAATTACTTCGCATCGAAGACATGTTGGCAGAAACGGCTCAATACCGTGGTAGCGATGTGTTCTATAACATCAAACGATAAGAATATGTGGAAATGCAAAAAGGACCCTGCGGGGTCCTTTTTGTATAAAATCAATGAAAGACGATATATATAATCTATGATATAATAAAAAAGATTAATGCTGAATGCATTCTATAGAATTTTAAGTAAAGGTAAGAGGATTAGGAAAGGAGGAGTAGGGTGTACAACAATTTTGAAGTGATTGGGGCATTTGCATTGTATCTAGGCCTCATGATGTACATCGGGGTATATTATTACCGCAAGTCTAATAGCTTAGACGACTATATTTTAGGAGGTCGCCAGCTAGGCCCTTGGATCACGTCCATGAGCGCGGAAGCCTCTGACATGAGTGGATGGATGTTGATGGGTTTACCTGGATTTGCCTACTCAACAGGGATATCGGCGTTATGGATTGCCATTGGGTTAGCATTGGGAACGTGGCTGAACTGGGTGTTCGTATCGAAACGATTGCGCAACTACACAGAGGTAGCGAATAACAGTTTGACTATACCGGATTATTTGAAAAACCGTTTTCATGATACATCGAGAATTGTGCCGGTTGTATCTGCCATCTTTATCGTTATTTTCTTTTTAATTTACACATCCTCAGGATTCGTAGCAGGTGGTAAGTTATTTAACACCATTTTTGGATTAGATTATGTAACATCTCTCTTTATTACAGCAGGGGTAGTTATTTTCTACACTTTCTTAGGTGGTTTCCTAGCTGTAAGTTGGACGGATTGCATCCAAGGGATGATGATGTTTTTTGCCATTTTGTTAGTGCCTGTGACAGCAGCCATGTATTTAGGTGGTCCTGTAGAAACATCTCAATTAATTGCTACGGAGTTTCCAGCAGGTTTGTCCATTTGGGGACCGGAACAAGATACATTCACCTTGGTGGTAGGTATCATTTCTAGCCTAGGATGGGGACTTGGTTACTTCGGCCAACCTCATATCTTAGTGCGCTTTATGGCGATTTCCGATGCGAAAGAATTGAAAAAAGCTACGAATATTGCCATGATTTGGGTAGTCATCTCCTTGTTGGCTGCGGTGGCAGTTGGTCTTGTTGGTAAAGTATATTTAACAACACCTCTAGTAGATGCTGATGCAGAAACAGTATTCTTAGTGATGAGTGAGCATTTATTTAACCCATTTGTGGCAGGTTTGATTTGGTCCGCCGTATTGGCAGCGATCATGAGTACAGCCTCTGCGCAATTACTAGTGACAGCCTCTTCTGTGTCACAAGACTTGTATCGTAATGTGTTTGCTCGTGATGCAGGGGACCGTGAACTAGTTATGGTGAGTCGTGCTACTGTATTGATTGTATCAGCCATTGCTATCGTGATGGCTGTGAATCCACAAAGTTACATCTTAACGATGGTGGCCTATGCATGGGCAGGGTTCGGCGCTTCCTTTGGTCCAGCTATTTTAATCTCTTTGACTTGGAAACGTATGACCCTGAAAGGTTGTATCGCTGGCATCTTAGTGGGTGGTATTACAGTTCTTGTGTGGAAACAATTTGGTTGGTTCGGCTTGTATGAAATCGTGCCAGGGTTCATCTTATCTACCATTGCTATCTTTGTAGTTAGCTTGTTGGATCATGAACCAAGTAAAGAAATCCAAGCGGAGTTCGATGCATCGGAACAAATGCATATTTTATAATTACATACACTTATTTTAAAAGATGTTGGGGCTACTCATAGACGAGTGGCCTCAATATTTTTTATCAAATTCTGTTTATAGGATAAAACGTGGTTATAGGACAAAATGAGTTGGTCAAGAGTCCTACCATCCTTAATCAAACTAGTTTTAGAATATCAATATAGGTAAACTGACTACAGTAAGGGGTATGTGTAAGTTGAAATTTAGCAGTTAATGGGCGTCTATCATAATATCTGTATTTGGGATTTTTTTCGATTAAAAGTCATAGAATATGAGGTGCATATATACTATTAAGAACTAGAGGATAGATCTGGGCTATGCTAGTTAGCCAGTTCAGAAAAGAGGGGGGACTTCAAGAGTAAACAGTTTATACTAACCCACAAAAATGGTATAATAAATAGATACGATTCGATGAAATACTATTTAGAAAGGAGGAAGGACATATGGATGCTAGAGCGTTGCGAGCGTTACAACATTTTTATGGGTATACTA
>CAUSMY010000020.1:0-14362 GCA_963533015.1 uncultured Veillonella sp. | reverse complement strand
TTATTATTATAGCACTAAATGAAAGGAAATTCATACTATTGATTGACCTTTTGAGTCTTTAAGCTTTGAGAATGATTGTTTTTAATGCACATGATAACTAAGAGTAATATATTTGCGAGAAGTATATTAACTTTTATGAAGATAAGTGTGGCAACTGATTTAGAATCGATAGTAATTGTAGAATATATATAGCGTTTTCTAAAGCCTTGATAACCTCATGTTATGTAATAGTGAAAATTAGTTATAGTCCATAAAGACCGTTCTATTCTTTCACAAAACAGTTTATAATCAAAGTATAACTTTATATTTGCCTTACTGGTGCCGCAAGGCTTAATAGGGA
The DNA here is from genome assembly GCA_963533015.1 of uncultured Veillonella sp. GTDB lineage: Bacteria > Bacillota > Negativicutes > Veillonellales > Veillonellaceae > F0422. The sequence goes on along the minus strand of CAUSMY010000020.1, from coordinate 14,022 downwards.
AGCTTGGTGAAAAGCCAACACGGTCCCGCCGCTGTAAAGGGGAGCAAAACTTCATGAAACGTCACTGGGAAACTGGGAAGGCGAAGTGTAGCGAAGATCCTGAGTCAGAAGAACTGCCGTAGGAAGCATGTCGTTAGATCCGCGAGAGACGGGTAGAGATGGTTTTGCGCTAAGTGCATACGCTAAGTCATAACCACCGTCTTCTATTGAAGACGGTTTTTCTTTTTTAGAAGGTACTATGGTTGTATCTTTTACAGAGAGACTATGTAAGGTTGTGCGCCATAGGATTGGGTAGGGTATACCCAACATGTAATTGTTTATTTTATTTTTATTGAGCTGCAAGTGTATTATATAAACGGTTAGAGTCCTATAGTGTCACGAAAATATATAGTATATATGGTTTGAATAAGGGAACGTATGCCTGTGTGGTCAAAGAAAGGAAGCTAGACTATGGGACAAGACAAGCATCATGAACCACAAGTTCACGAAGAACAGTTTGAGTTACCAGATGTATCGTTTGATGAGTTTTCTATCCCTACCTATGAGGACTGGAAAACGACGGTAGAAGGTATCTTAAAAGGAAAAGATTTCCAAAAAAGTATGTTTACAAAAACATATGAAGGAATTACTTTACAACCAATGTATTGGTTGAGCGACCAAGAAGGATTGACTCAAAACTTGACATATCCTGGTCGCGATAGCAATTTGCGGGGAGCGAAAGCGAGTGGATACATCCACAAACCTTGGACAATTGCACAACGTTGTGATGGAAAAACGATTGCTGACATGTACGACATGTTGCAATTTGAATTAGATAAAGGTAGCACGGCTATCAGCTTTACGCTAGATAGTGCTACTCGAAAAGGACAAGATGCTACGACAGCTGATGCTAAAGACGTAGCTGACGTAGGGGTATCCTTGTCCACTATAGAAGAAATAGAAGCGTTGTTAAAAGGCATGGATTTAACAACAAAAGAATTAGATATTCGTACAGGCGCTAGTAGTGTATGCTGGGCGGCTGCATTACATGCACTTTGCGAATCGCAAGGGGTAGATGTGAAAGCCTTGTCCGGTATGATTGGGGCAGATCCAATTGGTACTTTGGCACAAGATGGACATTTACCACGCCCTATGGACGAATATTTCGATGATATGGCACATACCATTGCATGGGCTAATGCACATGCACCACAATTACGGACAGTTCTTGTGGATACAGATGTATATCATAATGGTGGCGGTAATGACGTACAAGAATTAGGGTTTGCTATGTCCACAGCCGTGACATATTTACGTGCTATGGAACGCCGTGGTATTGATGTCAATACATTTGCGAAACAAATTCGTTTCCATGTAAGCGTAGGGGCTAATTTCTTTATGGAAATTGCTAAATTACGTGCTATTAAAATGGTTTGGGCGCAAATTATTGAACATTGTGGCGGTGATGAAGAAGCGAAGAAAATTAACTTATTCGTAAGTACATCTCACTTCACACAAACTGTATTCGATCCATATGTAAACTTGTTGCGTGCAGGTTCTCAATCCTTCTCCGCTGTAGTAGGTGGTATGGATGGCATGTTCGTACGTCCTCTTGATGGATGCATTCGTCCAAGTGATGAATTCTCTCGCCGTATTGCCCGCAACATCCAAATTATGGAGCAACAAGAGTTCAACTTCATTCAACCAGTTGACCCAGCAGGTGGTAGCTGGTACCTTGAACCATTAACACAAGAATTGACTGAAAAATCTTGGGCATTATTCCAAGAATTAGAAGGTAAAAGTGGCATCTTAGAAACATTAGTATCTGGTGAAACACAAGAAGCTGTAGATGCTATTTTACAAAGCCGCTTTAAAAACTTGGCTACCCGTAAAGATCGTGCCGTTGGTAGTAACATGTATCCTAACATGACAGAAGAATTATTAGAAGTGCCAGTGGTGGATTTTGAAGGTTTACGCCAAGCTCGCGTAGCAGCATTAGCTAATGTAGGCACTGCAGATGCAGCAGAATTGGCTCTTAAAAAATTACAAGAATCTGATTTCAGTGAACTAGGTTCTTTGGTAAGTGCTGCGTATACTGCATTAGTAGCAGGCGCTAGCTTTGGTCAAGTTTTTGCAGCCTTAGCAGATGGCAGTGAAGGTGTGACAGTGAAAGCAATTCTATCCCACCGTTGGACAGAAAAATATGAAGAATTACGTATGCGCACTGAAACTTTCAAAGAAACACATAATGGGGACAATGTTAAGATCTTCTTGGCTAACATGGGACCGATTCCACAACATAAAGCGAGAGCGGACTTCGTTACTTCTTTCATGCAAGTAGCTGAATTTGACGTGCTTACCAATGATGGATTCCCAACTGTAGACGAAGCAGTAGCAGCTGCCTTAGCATCGAATGCAGATGTGACAATCGTATGTTCTACTGACGATACATATCCAGAATTAGCGCCAGCAGTAACAAAAGCGATTAAAGCTGCTCGCCCAACTATGAAAGTATTCTTGGCAGGGGCTCCATCTGCAGAGTTGAAAGAACTTTGTGATGCAGCAGGTATGGATGATTATATTAGTGTACGCTCCAATTGCTATCAAACATTATTAGCAATGCAACGCGAGAAAGGAATGATGTAAATGATTCCAGATTTTAGAAATATTCCTTTTACTCCGGCTAGCCCAAAATCTTCTGACTTAGATGCTTGGAAAGAGCAGTTAAAAGCTGAAACCGGTAAATCCTATGATGAAAACTTCATTCGTACTATGGAACAAATTGATGTAGGTCCAGTGTATGATTCCTCAATTTATGATCAATGTAACCATTTACAATATGTAGCAGGTATTCCTCCGTATCTTCGTGGACCATACGGTACGATGTATGTACAACGTCCTTGGACAGTACGTCAGTACGCTGGTTTCTCTACAGCGGAAGAATCCAATGCCTTTTACCGTCGTAACTTAGCGGCTGGACAAAAAGGTTTGTCTATCGCCTTCGACTTGGCCACACACCGTGGCTATGACTCTGATCACCCTCGTGTAGTCGGTGACGTTGGTAAAGCCGGTGTTGCGGTAGACTCCATTCTAGATATGGAAATCTTGTTCTCAGGTATTCCATTGGACCAAATGTCTGTATCTATGACAATGAACGGCGCCGTGTTACCAGTTATGGCCTTCTATATCTTAGCTGGTGAAGAACAAGGCGTAGATAAATCCGTTATGGCAGGTACGATCCAAAATGATATTTTGAAAGAGTTCATGGTGCGTAATACTTACATTTATCCACCAGCAGCATCTATGCGTATCATTGGTGATATCTTTGCCTATACATCTAAATACATGCCTAAGTTCAACAGTATTTCCATTTCTGGTTACCACATGCAAGAAGCAGGTGCTACAGCGGATATCGAATTAGGTTACACATTGGCCGATGGTTTGGAATACTTGCGTACAGGTGTAGCAGCAGGTCTTACAGTTGACCAATTCGCACCGCGCTTATCCTTCTTCTGGGCGATGGGTAAAAACTACTTCATGGAAATCGCTAAAATGCGTGCAGGCCGTATGTTATGGGCTAAAATTGTTAAATCCTTTGGTCCAAAAAATGTTAAATCTATGGCATTGCGTACGCACTCCCAAACTTCTGGTTGGTCTTTAACAGAACAAGATCCATTCAATAATATCACTCGTACATGTATCGAAGCGATGGCAGCAGCTTTGGGTCATACTCAATCGTTACATACGAATGCGCTTGACGAAGCGATTGCCTTGCCTACAGACTTCTCGGCTCGTATTGCTCGTAATACGCAATTGTATATCCAAGATGAAACTAATGTATGTAAAGTTATCGATCCATGGGGCGGTTCTTACTATGTAGAATTCTTGACTAACCAATTGATCCGCAAAGCATGGGCTCATATCCAAGAAGTCGAAGCTTTGGGTGGTATGTCTAAAGCGATTGATACAGGTCTTCCAAAAATGCGTATCGAAGAAGCGGCAGCTCGTCGCCAAGCGCACATTGACTCTGGCAGTGAAAAAATTGTCGGCGTTAACTACTTACGTCTTGATAAAGAAGATCCATTAGATATCTTGGAAGTAGACAATACAGCTGTACGTTTGGCACAGATCGAACGATTGAAAACATTGCGGGCTAATCGTGATAATGACAAAGTACGCAGCTGTTTGGATGCCATTACAAAAGCGATGGAAACAGGAGAAGGAAACTTGCTTGAATTAGCCGTAGAAGCAGCTCGTGCTCGTGCGTCTAAAGGTGAAATCTCTGATGCAGTAGAAAAAGTATGCGGCCGTCATAAAGCGATCATTCGCTCTATTTCTGGTGTATACAGCAGCGAATTCAGCGATGACGATGTAATCACAGAAGTACGCAGCATGACTGAAAAATTTGAAGAAAAACATGGTCGCCGTCCTCGTATTTTCGTAGCGAAAATGGGTCAAGATGGTCATGACCGCGGAGCTAAGGTAATTTCTACAGCCTTCGCAGATATGGGCTATGACGTAGATATCGGACCTTTATTCCAAACTCCAGAAGAAGCAGCAAAAGATGCGGTAGATAATGACGTACATATCGTAGGTATGAGTTCCTTGGCAGCAGGTCATAAAACATTGATGCCTCAATTATGTGAAGAACTTAAAAAATTAGGCCGTGAAGATATTATGGTTGTTATCGGCGGTGTTATCCCGGCTCAAGATTATGATTATCTCTATGAGCATGGTGCAGCAGCCATCTTCGGACCTGGTACCATCATTCCAGTATGTGCTAAAAAAGTACTTGAATTGTTAGAAGAACGTCTAGAAGAGGAAGAATAATTAGTATTCAAAATCTGATATACGTATATAGGTAAGACATGACACGTAGTCAGTGCCTCGTGCTACTTTGTAGCTGGCTACTGATTGCGTGTTTGTCATATTCGAATCGGTGAAAGGAGGGTGTCTTATGAGTGATGATACCTATAAGCCTTCTTGGGTTCCTGAGGAGAAAGATGATAAATTTGCATGCCGCGTCATGCGTGGTGTGGATGGTGGTCATGATGGGATGGATGCACATACCCATGCACCACAAAAGCCGGTAGCTCCTAAAGTAGTAAAACGGAAAAAGTTAACCGTTGATGACTATGTAGAAGGAGTACTGGCTGGTAATCGGATGATTTTATCTCGTGCCATCACATTAATTGAAAGTAATGCAGCATCCCATTTTGAAATGGCACAGCAGGTAATTCAACGTTTATTACCGTACACAGGTAAATCTACTCGTGTAGGGATTACAGGGGTGCCGGGTGCTGGTAAATCTACCTTAATTGAAGCGCTAGGCACAAAACTATGTCAAAACGGTCATAAAGTGGCGGTTCTTGCGGTGGATCCATCGAGTACTGTGACAGGTGGTTCTATCCTAGGGGATAAAACGCGGATGGAGCAATTGTCACGGGAGCCAAATGCATTCATTCGTCCATCTCCATCAGGAGGGACCTTGGGTGGTTTGGCTCGTAAAAGTAGAGAAACTTTGCTATTATGTGAGGCGGCAGGATACGATACGATCCTAGTGGAAACTGTAGGGGTCGGTCAAAGTGAAACTACAGTAAGATCTATGGTAGACTTCTTTTTACTCGTTGTGTTGACTGGTGCTGGCGACGAATTGCAAGGTATGAAGAAAGGCGTTATGGAATTGGCAGATGCCATTGTCGTAAATAAGGCCGATGGAGATAACTTGCAACGTGCCAAAGTGACACGCCAAGAATACGAACGTATTTTATGGTTCATTCGCGATGCCACAGAACAGTGGACAACCCATGCGTACACATGCTCTGCGTACACAGGGGATGGCATCATGGAATTGTGGCAAGGTGTCATTGAAAAATTTATGGAACAATGTAAAGGCAATGGAGTGCTACAAGCACGTCGCCGTGATCAAACCTTATCGTGGGTATATTCCATGGTGGAAGAACATTTGCAAAACTTGTTCTATCGAGCTCCAGAAATTGTAGCTTGTCGGGGTGGTATCGAAGATGCTGTCATCGAGGGGCGTTTGACACCGACTTTGGCAGTACAACAGTTCATTACTACTTTCACACAAACAGCATTAGGAGACCAGGCTAAGAATGTTCCGTTATTTGAATTGAAATAACATAGAAACAGGAGGGGAAACTCTCCTGTTTTCTGCATGAATAGGCGAAATCCTAGTATTTCTTGGGGTATATGGATTTTGAAAGATATAAAATGAAAAATATATAATAAAAATCTACATGTGTGATAAAAGTAACATAAAAATGATATAAATGTACATAATCAATGGATGTGTAAAATTTATTTAGAACTTAAAAGAATAGCAAAATAAATGGCCTATAGATTTCTTTTCACAAAGCCAATTATTTGTTATAATATGACGGAAAGTTAATGAATACATAACTAGTATTGTTTACACTATGTGAGGTGCATAATAATGAGTTTCGAAAGTCGATTCCAACATCTTGATCGCCGTGCCCCAATTGCTGAGGATAATGTGGCGATTATTCACGATTTAGAAAAATGTAAGAACTGTACTCTTTGTCGTAAAGCATGTGCTGACACTATGAGCGTACTTGACTATTATGATTTGGAAGCAACAGGAGACAATCCTATTTGTATCCAATGTGGTCAATGTGCGGTGATTTGCCCATTCGGCGCAATGTACGAACGTACAGAATTAGATAAAGTAAAAGAAGCCATTGCAGATCCAGAGAAAATCGTTGTTATCCAAACAGCGCCAGCTGTTCGTGTGTCCATCGGTGAAGAATTTGGGTTTGAGCCTGGTACATACCAAGAAGGCAAAATGGTAGGTGCTCTTCGTGCGTTAGGTGCTGACTATGTAGTTGATACTAACTTCGGTGCTGACTTAACTATCATGGAAGAAGCAAACGAACTATTAGAACGTAAATTACATGGTACAGGTCCATTGCCACAATTTACTAGCTGTTGTCCAGCATGGGTAAAATTCTGTGAAACATTCTTCCCAGAATACGTACCACATATCTCTTCAGCCCGTAGCTGTATCGCTATGGAATCTGCTATGGTCAAAACATATTTTGCAAAAAATATGAACATTGATCCTAAGAAAATTGTATCTGTATCCGTAGCTCCTTGTACTGCTAAAAAAGCAGAAATTCGTCGTCCTGAGCAAAATAATGCGTCTCGTTACACTGGCGAAGACTTAGGTCCAGATACAGATATCTGTATCACTACACGTGAATTTGCACAATGGATTCGTGAAGCAGAATTAGATTTTGCCGCAGTAGAAGACTCTGCATATGATAAATTCATCGGTGCTGCTACTGGTGGTGGTGTTATCTTCGGTAATACTGGTGGTGTTATGGAAGCGGCTATGCGTGCATCCTATAAATTCATTACTGGTGACGAACCATCTCCAGCGCCACTTCTTAACTTAACAGATGTGCGTGGTATGGACGGTGTGAAAGAAGCAACCGTAGAAATCGGTGGACATACAATTAATGTGGCTGTTTGTCATGGTGGTAAAAATATCCGTGAATTCTTGAATGAATTGAAAGAATCTGGTAAAACATATGACTTCATTGAAATGATGGCATGCCCAGGTGGCTGTATCGGCGGTGGTGGACAACCACGTGCAAAATTACCAGTTGCTAATAAAGTAAAAGGTGAGCGTATCGATGGTCTTTATAACTGGGATTCAAACATGAAGCTTCGTTCTTCTTATGAAAACCCTGAAATTAAAGATGCGTATGCTAATTTCTTGGAAAAACCATTGGGACACATTGCTCATGAATTATTACATACTACCTATGTAGATCGTAGCGGTGACTTAGGGGATCGTAAAGATGTGACTCCTGAAACATGTCCAACATCTCCAAAATTTAAAAAGCCGGAATAATTTAGTTAGTAACTTCAACTCCGGTGAGTCAGCGAATGTGTAAGTTGGTTTGCTGCTGAACGAAGTTATTATATAGTCATCTAAGCATGACAACATACTGCAAGACGAAAAGACTCTTATGGGGATCATCCCATAGGAGTCTTTTCTATTCTATTCCATCTCGGGACTTTGCTCCTATGTGGATAAAGGGAAGAGCACGACATAGTCTTCCACAAACTGATTCTACGGTAGGTTTGTTCCAGACTATGTCGTGCTCTTCTGGTTTGGCCTGTATAGGACTGAGTCCTCAAGAGATGATCTACGAATGAGGGCAATTCTAGGAAGATCGCGGCACATTCCTCCACAAACTGATCCTACGGTAGGTTTGCTCCGGAATATGCCGCACTCTTCTTTGTTTGCGTGATGTAGGAGTAATATATTCACAGGCTAAGACTTATGAAGTTTTTTTCGGCATATGTTCCAATCTTCTAAGCATGTAAGCTCAAGAGAATAGGGACACCCTGAGATGATCTACGAATGAGGGCAATTCTAGGAGATGGATATTTGTTGTGATAAAATATAATTAGATATAAATTAAGACGTATATAGCTTGGTTTATTAGATATTACATATTACATAGAGAGAATTGGTGGATATAAATGAGGATAAAAGATACTTTTAATCCATATATACCTATGACTGCAAAAGAATTTTGGAAAAGTCTAGGGTGGATTTTTTTGTGGGGTTGGGGAGTAGGTATACCTGGAGCTATTTTAGAAAAAAATGGAGTAGGCCTTGAGATTTTAGTTGTAATAGCATTATTGTTTGTAGGTGGTATACAGTATATGTTGTTTCTTTTTATTATCAAACGGTTTAGATTTATGCAGATACCACCAATTTGGGCGATTTTTATATTCATTCCTCCTTTTAATGGATTATGTTTTATACTAGCTGGATTTAGTATTAATAGTAGTCTTTTTAGATTTCTTAAAAAGTTAGTACTTCCACTAAAAGAGGTGGATCATGCTTGAATTAGTTAAACTTGCACTTCATACATTGCATGATTATGGTGCTGAAACAGAAGATACTTTGTTTTTATTTTATCATTGCATAGGGTTGATTCCTTTATGTGTGTATTGCTGGAAATATAATTACGAACGATATACTGCTTTTACAAATGTAGTGATTCATCTGTTACGTACGTTGTTGTTCATCGTGGCTTTTTTTATATATGTTCGCTATGGCTTTACAAATTATTTGATAAAGTGGAACTCGTTAGTGCTGATTCTATATACGATTGTAGGATATTATTATTGGACACATAAAGAGTTATTGTATTGGTTTAATTCAACAGCGCGCAATATTTTAAAATATATTTTTTATAGTGCTGTTTGTATCGAGGGTATATATATACTTACTAAATGGTGGAATGTATAAATTTTCTACTAGAATATAAAAAGAGAAAGGGGGAAATCCATTGGTACGTATAGTTTCTATGGAAGCAATTTCGGAAACACAGTATAGGTCTTTGCATCTGGAGAATGGCAAGGGTCATAGAATGATCATAGAACTTGATGGAAATCATATTGATACTTGGGATGATATATACAAGGTTGTTAAGGAAAAGTTTCTCATTGATGAAAGAATTATAAATTTATATCATTTGAAAGATATCTTAGTGGATGGTAATGCTAAGAGAATGGAAACCGTTCGAGAAATATATATTGTTCTTAGAAACCTGGATACAGCGATGAAAAGGAAAAGTGGAGTTCTAGGCTATTTGAGGGACATATTTTCTTTTAATATGCATAGAGACTTAGATGCTCTAGTGGTGTGGACGTTTTTTGCTGGTACCGTTATGACTAGATGGGCTGTTGAAACAGAAGATATGGAAACATCTCCATTAGAACTGTGCAAGCTATACTACGTGCAAGAGACTTCTTGGACAGAAACGATAGATCCGCCTCATAATGAAATTATTTATTTGGAAGAATCAGAGTATGATTTGTTGCGAGACAAGATAGTAACTGATGAAGATACATTTGTAGTGGACTTAACAAAAGCACATGATACTGCGGAATTTATTCATGCTATGTCTAAGTATGTGAATGGTAAGATTGACTCATTGGATGAACTAGAACTATATATGCTTAGAGGGTTGCAAGATACAACAAAACCGAAACATATTGTATTTTTCTTAAAAGATTTTGTATCTTATTGTAGGAATGAAGATAAGTGTTATGATGATGTACCAATTAGAGTGTGCTTGAGCTTTATAAAATATTGTATATGTTATTGGTTTTATGAAAGTACGCCTATACCAGAATCATGGAAAAAGAAGTTTACTTTGTATGTTACTGATGACTGGTAGAAAAAATGACTTACTGGAATCGAATCTACTGGGGTTGTTCCAGAGAATCAGGGAGTACAGTATTAAAGTACAGAATGCTTTTAGAAATAAGAATAGTAGTTTAAGTAGTATACATAGAGGTGAAAGCGATTTGATAGACCAAAAGTATATAGAATGTAGGAAATATCCTATATTGGCGATGATACAAGTTGAGGGATACATAGATTCCTATTATGAACGGATAGAGGGATTTAAGCTAATAGATGAGCCGTCGGCAGTGTTGGATAATTTACTTATTAAGATTGTAGAAGATAGACCTAATGAGAAAAAATATGTGTATAGTTTTTATGCTAATCATATAGATATAGCAAAAGCTGATAGGATGATTCTTCATGAAATGTGTTGGGATAAAGCAATCGATATATGTACCTTGAAGAATGATAGTGCGTTGAGGAATCATGTACGAAAGATAGGTCATGGAGAAGGCGTACCTACTGTGACTGACTCTTTTTATAAAGTGGATGCGGAGAACATACAAAAAGTTCATGATATTGCTACCAGGTTGCTTCGTCAAATATCAGCAGAAGAAGAGAACGAGGAGACTGAAGTAAAACAGTCTTATGTAGAAGTATATCAATCTACGAGCGCCGGATATCTATCAGGAGGGGCTTGGATTGTAAATAGCATCTTGGAGAAGATACATAAGGATGCGGGTTGGGATGATGTAAAAAGCAAGGAGTTGACACTTGATGAGCTGGTATGTATTCAATCGATGTGAACTTTATAATTTGAGGAACTTTTTCGTTAAAAAAATACATAAAAGTTCCTCAATGTTAGAGTAGTATGTATATTTTAGAATCCCCCATCTTTTAGGCATGTACTCTTGTACATTTTCCGTGTTGGGTGTATAATAGTTTTTATATAAAATACAAATCAGTAAATATTCATATGTTGTGAAGGGCTAGAAGGACGGATATACGCATACTTTCACAGCTTTCACAGGTATAGAATAATAGGAGGACAGTATGGCAAAGATTGATATGAACAATTTAGATTTTAGTTATAAAGAAACGCCATTCCGTTATGTGTCTAATTTCAAAGATGGTCAATGGGATGAAGGCGGTTTAACGGGTGAGGCGAATATTGTCCTTAATGAATGCGCTGGTGTATTCCAATATGCGCAAACGATTTTTGAAGGCTTGAAAGCGTATTACACGAAGGATGGTCACATTGTGTGTTTCCGCCCAGATTTGAATGCACAGCGTTTGCATGATTCTGCGAAATATCTTGTAATGCAACCATTTCCAACAGATCGTTTTATCGAGGCTGTGAAAGAAGTGGTAAAAGCAAACCAAGAGTTTGTACCTCCGTATAGCACAGGTGGTAGTTTGTATCTTCGTCCATTCTTGATGGGTACGAACAGCGTTATTGGTGTGAAACCGGCAGATGAGTTCCAATTCCGTATTTTTGGTACGCCTGTAGGGGATTATTTTAAAGGCGGTGTGAAACCGCTGAAAATCCAAATTTCCGATTTTGACCGTGCAGCGCCACATGGTACAGGTCATATTAAAGCGGGCTTGAACTATGCTATGAGCTTACATGCTTTAGAGGCAGCGCATGAAGCAGGGTATGCAGAGAACATGTACTTGGATCCACAAACTCGTACAAAAGTAGAAGAAACTGGTGGAGCTAACTTTATTTTCATCACGAAAGATGGTAAATTAGTAACGCCTAAATCTGATAGTATTCTTCCATCCATCACACGTCGTTCTTTGATGTATGTGGCAGAACATTATTTGGGTATGACCGTAGAGCATCGTGAAGTGTACAAAGAAGAATTGAAAGAATTCGCTGAATGTGGTCTTTGTGGTACAGCGGCTGTTATTTCTCCTGTTGGCATGGTGCATACAAAAGAAGAAGATATTTTCTTCCCAAGCGGCATGGATGAAATGGGGCCAACATTAACAAAATTGCGCGAAACATTACTTGGCATTCAACATGGTGAAATCGAAGCACCAGAAGGCTGGATTGTTCGTATCGTATAATAGAATATTTTTACAATGACGTAAACGCATAGTTATCTTAGGGTAGCTATGCGTTTTCTTGTAAGAATACATGTATACATAAGTAAAATGTATTGAAATATATACTAATTTTTGCTAGTATAATATGCAGTTCTATATTCTATAGAAAGATAACTATCATATATGACTGCTATAAATTGAAGTTATGTTTTATGATAAGAGTCTAATGCTGAAAGAAGGAAGAAAAAAAAGCATATACTAATACAGTTCATAGTTGAACTGCTATACGTATAGTCACTAAGCATAGGGGAATAAGAACTTTCAGTATATGTATACCTAGTGTTAAGTACGCTAGTGTAGTAATAGAGAGCCTACAGGAGGAGAGGGTTATGATGGAAATGAGTACCATTGCAAAACAACATGAGGAGCAGCGCCATTTGGAAGCAAATGGTTTGTATAGTTCCCAATTTGAAAAAGATGCGTGCGGCATGGGATTTGTGGTGAATATTAAAGGTAAGAAATCCCATGATATTATCGACGATGGCTTGCGTATTCTTGAGCGTTTGGAACACCGTGGAGGTGCTGGCGCCGATAAGGATACGGGCGATGGAGCGGGCATCTTAGTGCAAATTCCACATGACTTCTTCCGCCGTGAGTGTGAAGTGTTGGGTATCCATTTACCACCAGCTGGCGATTACGGGGTGGGTATGGTTTTTGCTCACAAGTATGAAACAGTGCGGAATGAGCAAAAGCGCATTCTAGAAGAAGTCGTTCGCGAGGAAGGTCAAATCGTATTGGGCTGGCGTGAAGTACCGGTAGATTCTACGGCAGTTGGCCATGAGGCGGCATTAATTCGTCCTTGGATGATTCAAATTCTTATTGGTAAAGGTCCAGAGGTGACAAACCAAGCGGAGTTTGAGCGCAAACTATATATGATTCGTAAAATTGCAGAAAAACGTATCGTCCCATTGAGCAAAGAAATGAGTAGTGATTTTTATATTGCTTCCTTGTCTTCTAAAACAATCGTTTATAAAGGTATGTTGACACCAGTGCAATTACGCAACTTTTACCTAGATTTGAACGATTTAGATTTCACCTCTGCTTTGGCGATGGTGCATTCCCGTTTTAGTACGAATACATTCCCAAGCTGGGCACGGGCTCATCCTAACCGTTATTTAGTACATAATGGGGAAATCAACACCATTCGTGGTAATGTAAACTGGATCAATGCTCGTGAAGGAAAAGCAGAATCTCCATTATTCCCAGATATTAAAAAGGTGTTCCCTGTTGTTGATGATACAGGGTCTGACTCTGCCATGTTCGACAATACCCTTGAGTTCTTGCATATGACAGGTCGTAGCTTGCCACATGCGATCATGATGATGATTCCAGAACCGTGGGAACGCAATACCTTGATGAGTCAAGAAAAACATGATTTCTATGAGTTTAACAGTTTCATGATGGAACCATGGGATGGACCTGCTGCGATGGGTTTTACTGATGGTACTGTTATCGGTGGTGTCTTAGACAGAAATGGCTTGCGCCCAGCTCGTTACTATATGACAGCTGATGACCGTGTCATTATGGCATCTGAAGTAGGTGTTGTGAACGAAGCCAACGATATGATTCGTGCGAAAGGTCGTTTAGAACCAGGTAAAATGCTCTTAATCGACACAGAAGAAGGTCGTATCATTTCTGATGAAGAAATCAAACAACGAGTGGCTACAGAATTGCCGTACCATGAGTGGGTGAAAGAACATGTGATCCATTTATCAGAGATTCAACAAGCT
>CAUSMY010000019.1:0-15184 GCA_963533015.1 uncultured Veillonella sp. | reverse complement strand
TGTCTCAAGCACTAAAAGTATTATATGCTATTTCCAAATAATTTGCAACCCCTTATAGCAATTATTTTCGAACTTCATTCAATCCTACTATACGTCTATAAACCCCATCTTCATGCAAAATGTTTCCAACACTATTTTTAACTAAATATCTTATTCAAGAAACGAGCAACACATTCCAGAACAAAACTACCGTAGGATCAGCTTGTAGAGGAATATGTTGTTCGTTTCCAATAAGTACACCAATCTATTAATCCACCAAGGAACGCCCTTTTTGCGTAGAACGTTTTACGACCTCTCTACCTAAATGTAGAAACACAAAAACGAGCAACATATTCCGGAGCAAACCTACCGTAGGATCAGTTCGGGTCGGAATATGTTGCTCGTTTCCCTTTCACCAATCAAGCATTCTAGCAAAACAGAATAGCATCATTAGTGACGATTACGTGCATCTTTTTTATTATTAGATTTCCAAATTGCCCATAACGATGTTGCTACGCAAATAGAGGAATAAGCACCACTTACGAATCCAATAATCATACATAGCGCAAAGTTTTTGGTTGTATCCCCACCAAAGAAATATAGGGAACAACATGCAAACAAAACTGTAGATAATGTATAGCAACTACGATGGATACTTTGATGAATACTTGCATTCGCAAGATCTGCAAATGTATCTGTTCGTTTATGTGTATGTGTATTCTCACGAATTCGGTCAAAAATTACTACAGATTCATTCATAGAGTAACCAATAACTGTCAAAATTGCAGCCAGGAAAGAAGAATCAATTTCTAAATGGAAGAAAGAGAATATCCCTAATACCATGATTAAGTCATGGAAAATAGCTGCCAAACAAGATAGAGCTACACGGTATTCAAATCGATAGGTAATATACAATGCCAATGCCACAAAGGCAATTAGTAAGTTAGTCAATGCGTGTTCAGTGACTTCCGAACCAATTACAGCACCTACAGATTCAATACGTTTTACTGTACCTTCTGCTAGGTTTTTATTTAAGGCTTCTACAACGGCTTGGCTTTCACTGGCCTCAAGATTACGAGTACGGATCATTACCGTTTTGCCTTCTGTATCTGTCGCATCCGAACCAGACAATTGAATGACAGAGTTTTCTAAATCAAAGGCTTTCAAATTGTCGCGTACAGCCGATACTTGAACTGGCTTAGCAAATTCAACTTCTACAATGGTACCACCTGTAAAGTCGATACCAAAGTTAAATCCATACATAAACATGGAAATAATACTTAGGATAACTGCAATGGAGGAGATACTAAACCACCAACGATGACGTTTTATTACATCAAATGTCATTTTTTCTTATCTCCTTTCGCAAACGCTTCCATCGTTACAGATGGAGACACATTAGATCCATACCAGAATGGACGATTCGTAATACGAGCTGCAATGAGCATATGCATCAAGGTACGGCTCATAGATACAGCTGTGAACATAGATACAATAACCCCTAATGCCAAGTTGATAGCAAACCCTTTTACAGGACCACTACCTAATACAATTAGGATAACAGCTGTAATCATAACTGATGTATTAGCATCAAAAATTGTATCAAAGGCACGTCTAAATCCTGATTCCATAGACATACGCAATGTTTTGCCATCCGTTACTTCTTCTTTGAAGCGTTCAAATATAAGTATATTCGCATCCACAGCGACACCCATACTCAGGATAATCCCCGCTACCCCAGGCAATGTCATCGTTGCATTCAGGGCATGCGGACCCAGAATACCCACTAAAATTAACACAAACACCAGCAAGGCAATAGTTGCCACAAATCCTGACAAACGATATAAAACAAGCATGAAAGCAATGATCAATGCAATCCCTACTCCGAAGGCGATAACAGATTTATCCTTGGAGTCCTGACCTAATGTAGGGCCTACTGTACGAACTTCCATAACTTCTACTTTGACAGGTAATGCACCAGAACGTAACAAGATAGCTAGATTTTTCGCTTCTTCTAAGTCACGGCTACCTGTAATACGAGCACTACCACCAGTAATCGGTTCATTAACTACAGGATTCGTCAATTGCTCTCCATCAAGGTAAATGCCGATGTGGCGGCCAATATTAGCTGTTGTTAAAGCACCAAATTTTTTAGCACCTTCATCTGTCAATTGAATATTAACAGATGCTTGTTTACCTTCTAATTGTTCTTTCGCATCTTTTAAATCATTACCATCTAAATGAACTTTACCATTTTCATCACGGAACTCAAGGACCGCTGTTTTACCGACTGTTTCAATCGCTTTTTGCGGATCCTTTTCTCCTGGTAATTCAATGATAATACGTTTTTTACCTTCTCGTTGAATAATTGGCTCTGTTAAGCCCATTTCATTGATACGGCGACCTAAAATTTGAATGACCCGTTCTACTGCATCATCCGTTACCATATTAGGACCAGAATCTTGTGCTTCTAATACAATGTGCGTCCCACCTTGCAAATCTAACCCTTGCTTGATGGAGTTAGCTAATGGTCCAATGAGCCAAATAAATAAGCCCAAAATAACTGCTACTACGCCAAAGAAGCGCAAAGCTGCTTTTGTGTTCAATGGATTCCCTCCTATCCTTTACTACACTGGATACTTTCAGACGGTGTTACAATCTTATGCATCCACTCATCATGTGCTGCCATAGGTAACGCTTTCTCTGAAAGTTGGTTATCCCAAGCAATACCGATACGTTTTTCAAATTCAATTTGTTGCAAATATCGGTCATAATATCCGGCCCCCATACCCACGCGTCCACCAGTTGCATCAAAGGCTAACCCTGGTACTAACACACAATCTAAGATACGGGGCTCTACAATTCGATATGGCTTCTTAGGAATTCGAATCCCTAATGTGCCTCGTTCTACATCATCTAGATCTTCCAGATGAACACCTATCATCTCTGTTTTGTTTATACAAACAGGTACATAGATATCTTTCTGTTGCTCTAATGCTTCTGCTAGAAACACATCTAAATTTGCCTCTTTGGGCATCGACAAATACGCCATAATATGTTGCGCTGCTCTCACTTCTGGGAGAGACCACAGTTGCTGGCTCAGTTGTTTTGACCAAAGAGACACCATATCCATGGTTACACTGCTTCGTTTTACAAGAAACTCTTTACGCAGTGCTTGCTTATCCATTATTTTTGGTCCTTTCCAAGAACCTGTGCAATAGCAGAGCGAGCAAATGTCATTTCTACTTTTTCTGCCACACGCAATACTGCAGTCTCTTCTGAAAGCGTCACAATTTCACCATGAATGCCGCCAATCGTCAACACCTTTTGACCTTTTTTTAAGCTATCTAATAGCACTTGACGTTTCTTTTGTTGTTTCTTTTGTGGACGATACAACATAAAGTAAAAAATAACTACCATAATAAGCACTGGCAATACTGCTTGGCCCGTTTGACCTTGGAAAAATCCTAAGAAATCCATAGTTCCTCCTATTTAGTAAAATAATGCCAGAATTCCTCACGGAATGCTACGAAACGATCCTCTAGGATAGCCTTGCGCATTTGTCGCATGAATTCTAATAAGAAATATAAATTATGATACGACACTAAACGGAATGCGAGAATTTCTTCTGCCTTGTATAAGTGTCGAATATAAGCACGTGTATAGTTTTGACAGGCATAACAACCACAGCCTTCTTCAATAGGTCCCCAGTCGCGCATAAATGAAGCATTACGCAAATTCAAACGGCCTTTCCAGGTCATGGCCATTCCATTACGAGCCACACGTGTTGGATACACGCAATCAAACATATCGATACCACGAGCAACGCCTTCTACTAAACAATCCGCAGTACCAACACCCATCAAATAGCGAGCTTTATTAGTTGGCAATAATGGCGTTGTGTACTCTAGCACTTCATACATTAAGTCATGCGGTTCCCCTACGGAAAGACCACCGATACTGTAGCCTTCAAAGTCCATGGCTACTAACTCTTTGGCACTTCTTTCACGAAGATCTTGGTACATACCACCTTGCACAATACCGAACATGCCTGGGTTCTTAGACCGACGCGCTTCCTGAGAACGCTCACCCCAACGGGTCGTTCTCGCTGTAGATGCATCTGCATACCTATGATCTGCTGGATACGGTATGCACTCATCGAAAGCCATCATAATATCGGAACCTAATTGCTCTTGTACTTTGGTGGCTACTTCGGGAGACAAAAACTTTTTAGATCCATCTAAATGCGATCGAAAGTTAACCCCTTCTTCTGTAATCTTACGCAACTTGCCTAGACTAAATACTTGGAAGCCACCACTATCTGTTAAAATAGCTTGATCCCAATTCATAAATTTATGCAAGCCACCTGCTTCTTCCACCAGTTCAGGACCTGGACGCAAGAATAAATGATAGGTATTGCTCAAAATCACTTGAGACCCCATCGCTTTTAACTCCTCTGGAGCCAATGTTTTTACCGTTGCTTGTGTACCTACTGGCATAAACATCG
This sequence comes from uncultured Veillonella sp., assembly GCA_963533015.1. GTDB lineage: Bacteria > Bacillota > Negativicutes > Veillonellales > Veillonellaceae > F0422. The sequence continues at coordinate 10,698 of CAUSMY010000019.1, read as the reverse complement.
GTGTTTCATACGTTCCATGAGGAGTATGCAACAACCCTGCCCTTGCACCTGTGTGAGGACATTGTTTTTGCAATTCATATTTAATTGCCATACATACACTCCTTCATTACTTTTGTATTATAACATACTTTTCATCTTATCGAATAAACATAGCATCTCCAAAACTGAAAAATCTATATTTTTCCTTTACTGCCTCTTCATAGGCTTCCAAACAATGCTCTCTGCCTGCTAACGCACTAATAAGCATCAACAAGGTGGACTGTGGCAAATGAAAGTTAGTAATTAATGCATCTACCATTTTATAAGTATACCCAGGATAGATAAAAATTTGGGTCCAGTCAGAACCGCTATGTACATGACCTATGTCTGTGGCTGCAGATTCTAAAGTCCGCACCGACGTAGTTCCTACCGCAATGACTCTTCGACCTTCTGCTTTGGCACGATTAACTAATTCTGCAGTTTCTTCTGACACATGGTAAAACTCTTTATGCATATCATGATCTTCAATAGACTCTGCCGACACTGGACGGAAGGTACCTAACCCTACATGCAAAGTAACAAATCCAATCTGTACACCTTTGTTTTGAATCTCTTGTAATAGATCAGGTGTAAAATGTAGTCCCGCTGTAGGTGCTGCAGCAGATCCCTTTTCCTTTGCATATACTGTTTGGTATCTATCTTTGTCTTCTAATTTTTCATGGATATATGGTGGTAGCGGCATTTCTCCGATGTCATTGATAATCTCATCAAAGTTACCATTCGGCTTAAATTGAATCAATCGACCACCAAATGTTGTATGGTCTACAACAACCGCTTCCAAATTGGCACCAAAGGACAGTTCTTGCCCTTTTTGACATTTTTTACCCGGCTTCACAAGGCATTCCCAAAGGTGCTCACCTTTAGGTGTCAGCAATAATACTTCTACCTTACCTCCAGTACCTTTTCGTTCCCCATATAATCGTGCAGGGATTACCTTTGTATTATTAAAAATCAATACATCACCTTCGCGTAGCTCATCTAATATGGCACGGAAAGAGTCTTTATGAGATATCACTCCACTCACTTTATCCAATGTCATTAACCGCGATGCATCACGTGGTTCCACTGGATGTTGTGCAATGAGTTCTTCTGGTAAATCATAATTAAAATCAGATACTTTCATACTATTCCTTCTAATTAATTGTACAGTTTCGTAATCGCCGTACCTTGGTAATAATGTTGTAAAATCACTTTGTAATAGTTCGGTTGGCTCGCCTCTTTTCGACTGGCCATTTCTGCGGCCCCCCATTGTGAAAGCCCCAAACCATGACCCCATCCATATCCGTGTATGGTCACAGTTTGATTACCGTTACCAAACGTGTGGTTTACTTTCATAGTGGATCCATCAATACGACTAGGTGGCGTTTGCCCTATATACATGTCAAACAAAGTAGATTTTAAACCAAATAGTCCTTGCACTTGTTCCCCTGTCAATGTCACCGTGCCACGTTCACCAATAAACTTCATCGACTTAATGCGCCCTGACACGCCTCGATCTAAGGCTTTCATCGGACGTGAACTCAATGGCGTCAACTCAATTCGTTTCAAAGCTCCTACAGATTTACTAGCTCCAGCCAATTTCTTTTCAATGCTCTCACGGCTGGTAATGACATTCCAAACTGTTGTTCCTTCATGGTTCGAATAATCTTCTACTCCTTTTAGGTACGGCAGATCATTGCCCCATAAGTTAACACTATCTTCTGTATACCCTCCACCATCGGAATGAAAGAGTGCATTAATCGGTTTTCCTTGATACGTGATGACCATTCCACGTGTTTGACTCACAGCTGCATTCGTACTAGCATATTCACTGCTTTTACCACCATACACTTGATCAGAGGTAGTGGTACCTATATCATAGGCACTTCCTCCTCTACTGTTCATAGAGTTCATAGCATATGTTCTGGCTGCCACGGCTTGGGCTTCTAATGCTGGTGCAGGCCAACTAGGCACCACTTCTTCTGGAACAACGCCTTGCACATACTGTTCTAGGCCCAATACATTAATGACACTGACGGTCCCTGATCCATTAGCTAGCGCCGTAATAGCACCACGATAGGTTTTCCCTAATGTCTGCAATATAGATCCGTACCGCCCTTGTTCATTTTGTACAGTCACAGATTGACCCATAGCCTGTCCATTCACATGCACGCTGCCAGAACTAGAAGAAATTGTCACTGACTGACCTACACTTATAGTTTGAACTTTTTTTTGCATACTATCTAGGACTACCATAGGTGAAGCACTAGTGATGCTAAATGCTTGCGAACGATTTCCTAAGAGTACTCGAATCACTGGTTCTCCGCCAGTCTGCTTCGATGCGCTTTCTTGATTTATGATCGGCTTCTTTTCGTTCACTGCTTTTGCTGCATGTGTCATTGGCTTCTGGTCTGCCTTAACTGGCTTCGATGCATTCACTGGCTTTCTCTGCCGCACATTCGGCTTGCGATGATTGTCAGTTTGCTCCTGATTACGATCCCTTTCATTCGGTTTTACAAAGGTAGCTTTCACTATTTTTCTTTGCCTTGGTTGCGCGTTAGACGGCGCTGCCTCCGCTATAGAAACCGTCCCCAATAAGGCGAATACAATCCCTATCGCTAAACAGCGATATCTTAATCCTCTCATGGTTCTGCCTTTCTAGCAATTCCTAAATGATCATACGCAGCTGGCGTCACAATACGTCCTCGGTTCGTTCTAGCCAATAACCCTAATTGCATTAAATACGGTTCATACACATCTTCAATACTTTCACGCTCTTCACTAACAGAAGCCGCTATCGTATCAATACCAACCGGTCCACCATCAAATTTTTCGATAATCGTATGCAAAATTCTACGATCAATACGGTCTAGCCCTAACGCATCGATATCTAATCGTTGTAATGCTTGGTCTGCAATCTCTTTTGTAATCACTCCATCGCCCAATACTTGCGCTACATCACGCACACGTTTCAACAGACGATTTGCAATCCTAGGGGTTCCACGAGATCTTCGTGCAATTTCACTAGCCCCTTCTGGTTCCATATGAATATCTAAAATATCTGCGGAACGACTGACAATAAATTCTAATTCATTTTGCTTGTAATATTCTAGTCGGCTAATCACACCGAATCGATCTCGCAAAGGTGCAGCCAAAGCACCCGCTCGTGTAGTGGCTCCAATTAAAGTAAACTTAGGCAGTTCAATACGAACCGATCTAGCACTTGGCCCTTTACCAATAATAATATCCAAAGCATAATCTTCCATAGCAGAATATAATACTTCTTCTACCGATCGTGACAAGCGGTGAATCTCATCAATAAACAGTACGTCACCAGGTTGCAAGTTACTTAGCAAGGCTGCTAAATCACCTGCTCGTTCGATAGCTGGCCCCGATGTCACTCGAAAATTAACGCCTAACTCATTAGCTACAATTCCCGCTAAAGTTGTTTTGCCTAGCCCTGGCGGTCCATATAGCAATACATGGTCCAAGGTTTCACCACGTAATTTTGCAGCTTCTATAAAGATATGTAGATTTTCTTTCGCTTGCGTTTGACCAATGTATTCTTTCAAATACCGTGGGCGAAGACTATACTGCCAAGTATCTTCTTCACGCTCTTGCATGGTCACAATTCGATTTTCTTGATCCATACTTATCTTCCTTTACCCAATGCTACTAATACTTGTTTCAATAATTCTGGTACTTCCTGTGTGCCATCATACACATCTTGCACGACTGGCTGTACTTCTTGCGCACTATACCCTAGTGCCATTAAGGCTTCTACAACTTCTTCCGTAACCCCAACAGGTGCTTTTACCAATGCTGATATAGTACCACTAGGTGTGAAAGTCCCTGCAATGCCTAAACTTTCAATTTTATCTTTTAGTTCCAGCACTAATCTCTCTGCTGATTTTTTTCCAATCCCCGGTAACTTTTGCAAGCCTTTTGTATCACTACTAATAATAAGACCTACAAATTGATCTGGGCTAATGGCAGATAAAATGCCTAACCCTAATTTGGGTCCTACCCCAGATACAGAAATTAGCATTAAAAATAATTCATAATCTTCTATTGTTAAAAAACCATATAGCTGTATGGCATCTTCACGTACATTCGTATAGGTATATAAACACGTTTCTTCCCCTACTTGCAATTGACTTTGCACAGAGCTAGGTACATATACACGATACCCTACATCATGTACATTGACATAGACAGCCTCCACTAGTCGATGGGTAACAATTCCTTTTATATATGCAATCATAGTATCCTCACAATTATAAAATCTGTTTTAATGTATCTGTATGCGAGCTATGAGCTGTGCAAATGGCAATCGCTAACGCATCCGCCGCATCATCGGGTTTAATTTTTTCACGAATACCCAGCAAGTTCATCGTCATATAGGTGACTTGTTCTTTTGTTGCTTTTCCGTAACCTACCACAGATTGTTTGACCTGCAATGGAGTATACTCGTAAATCGGCAAATCTTGCTGGCTCGCCGCGAGCAAAGTAACACCTCTAGCTTGGGCAACACCAATACCTGTCGTCACATTACGAGCAAAGTACAGCTTTTCTATACCAAACTTTTGAGGGCGAAATTCTTCTAAAATATCACTTAACTCATTAAATATAATTTCTAATCGTCTCGCTTCCGGTGTTTTTGCCTCTGTAGTTATCACACCATAGGTAACTGGTTTCAACGAGCTCCCTATGACATCAATAATACCATATCCACAAATAGCATAGCCCGGATCAATTCCAATAATTCGCACGCTATAACCTCTGATTCTATTTCATCGTTTCAATCATTTAATTATAGCAAATTTAGAGCATATCTGCACCCTTATAGTATACCTTTTTCCAGTAAGCTTACATACGTTCCATCTCCAATGATGATGTGATCAAGCACAGGAATCCCCATAACCTCTCCAGCTCTCGCAAACACCTTGGTCACCCGCACGTCATCACTGCTCTCCGTAGGGTCCCCTGATGGGTGATTATGCATCAAGATTATGGCCCCTGCATTAGCATCAATGGCATGACGAAATACAGCCCTCTGCTCTGCCGTGCTACTCGTTAATCCACCCTTCGAAATAAGGACTGGCTTAATTAATTTATTTTTCACCGTCAACAATAAGATGTAAAAATGTTCCTCTGTTTTATGTCGTAATCGTTCCATCATATAATGGGCTGCTGCTTCTGGCGTGCTAAAATCTTGCCAATCTTTTTTTACCTTCATCTGCCCTAATCGTCTGCCTAGCTCTATGGCTGCACATATTGTTACCGCTTTATCTTGCCCAATACCATTGATTTCTCGTAATCGGTCCACAGTGACATCATTTAGTCCACCTGTGAAAGTTTCCATATGTGTCACCACATCGTTCGCTACTGTTAACACAGAGGCCCCTTTTCTTCCAGTACGCAATAAAATAGCAATCAACTCTTCCAATGCTAACGCTTCTGGTCCTAAGGCAATAAATTTTTCTCTCGGCAGTTGATATGATTGTAAGTCCAACATAATTCCTCCATCATTTGAAAGTAACTCTACAACTCTTATAAACGACAATACGCCGTACTCTATTGAGTACGACGCATCCTAACCTGTACAACTAGTGTATATCTATATGTAACTCTCTCTTATCTATATAATTCGCCACAAGTTAGCAAACTCCTTTTATCACATATCAATGCATCTACCTACTATAGTATCTAATATAACCTAGTACCTAATGCGCAAAATTATCTAGACACCTTAGTACTGCTCTATCACTCGCACCTTGTACTTTCGATCTTAAACCACCTATGTATAACAAAAAGAGCCTCCTCATAGAGGAGACTCTTTCACAGATAATCAGAGATTACCAGTTTTTCATCACTAATGGGCTAGTAATACGTTTTGTATCACGAGCAATCATGATTTCTTCATTTGTAGGAATTGCAAAGATTTTAACTTTGGAACCTTCTGCACTGATTTCAGCCTCTTTACCACGAACATTGTTGCGTTCAGGGTCGATGCGAGTGCCTAAGTATTCTAAACCATTGCAGATTGCATCACGGTTGCCAATACCATTTTCACCGATACCAGCTGTGAATACGATAGCATCAACACCACCCATAACAGCTACATATGCACCGATTGTAGAACGTACTTTGTAATGGAACATATCCAATGCCAATTGAGCACGTTTATTGCCCTCTTCAGCAGCTTCTTCGATAACACGGAAGTCATTGGATACACCAGAAATACCGAATACACCAGATTTTTTGTTCATGATAGCATCGATTTCATGGTATGTCATATCCCATTTTTCCATCAAGTAAGGAACGATAGCTGGGTCGATATCACCACAACGAGTACCCATGATCAAACCAGATAATGGAGTGAAGCCCATGGAAGTGTCGATGGAGCGGCCACCTTTAATAGCAGTAACAGAAGAACCATTACCTAAGTGACAAGATACGATACGAAGATCGGACATGTGTTTACCCATCAATTCAGCTACACGTTGTGCCACATATTTGTGGGAAGTGCCATGGAAGCCATAACGGCGAACACCTAAATCAGTGTATGCTTCGTATGGAAGGCCATATAAGAATGCCTCAGCTGGCATTGTTTGATGGAATGCTGTATCAAATACACCAACTTGTGGTACATTTGGCATAATTTTTTGGCATGCTTCGATACCTTGGATATTTGGAGGATTGTGAAGTGGAGCGATTTTCGCGCATTCTTCCAATGCTTCCATCACTGCAGGAGTGATCAATACGGAATCAGCGAATTTTTCAGCACCATGTACTACACGATGACCTACAGCATCGATTTCGTCCATGGAACTAATTACACCATGCTCTGGATCTACCAAAATATCCAATAAGACTTGTAACGCCACTTTGTGGTCAGCTACTGGTTCGATGCGTTCTAATTTGTCTGCATCTGGACGACGATGAGTGAAAATTGCATCATCGGAACCGATTTTTTCGAATTGACCTTTTGCCAATACAACTTCATGCTCCATATCAATTAATTGATACTTCAAGGAGGAGCTACCGCAGTTTACGACTAAAACGTTCATTACTTATCCCTCTTTCTTAGTAATTTGAATGTGCCCATTCACACGTTGATTAATTTCTTCTCCTACAGGAGATGCATCGCTGTATGAATAGCGTATATTCCACAATACACCTTTGTTAATAAACGTGTATTGAGTGAAACCAACTTTATGACCATTCGCATTCGTGGCCAATGTAGATTTTATGGCTGGTACACCATCCACTTGTACCTTTTCTTGATTCCAAGGTACATTAGCTCCTGTTTGCCCAAGTTCTTTTCCTAACTCTTGTTGAGCTATTTTTGCGGACTCTTCTAAACTTAGTAAAGGAGCTCCAGCTGATGCTTGCGTAGCACTCACAAACACTCCATAGTTCTTATCAAGTCCCGCATACACAGTGAATGGCTGCCCTTTGTCATTGGCAACTATTTTATCAAGTTGGCCAAAATCAAAAGGAGAATCTACAATCACTTCCGATTGACCTACATTAATGACCTTTTGACCGAAACTATAGGTATCAATTGCTTGCTGGTTGCCGCAGCCACCTAATAGGAACATCATTCCCAATCCGAGGGCGATGATATATTGTTTCATAAGTTCACCTCATATAGATACAATACTCTACGCCCAATTATACCATTAATGTAAGGTTTTTTTCTACCCTTTTTTGACATTTCTTTGTATACTATACACATAGGAGGTACAAACATGAAAACTATAGGCATTATTGCAGAATATAATCCTTTTCACAAAGGGCACGCCCATCAATTACAAGAGCTTCGCCGTACATATCCAGAGGCAACCTTGCTCGTTGTGATGAGCGGCGACTTTGTACAACGAGGGACACCTGCCATATTTTCTAAATTTCACCGTGCCCAATGGGCTGTCATAGGCGGAGCGGATATTGTGTTTGAATTACCTTCCATATTCGCTGTTAGTTCTGCTGAATATTTTGCCTCCGGTGGCGTTCAATTGTTACATGCTCTTGGGTGTGATTCCATTTCATTTGGGGCCAGCCATACGCAAGTAGAGAGCCTTGTATCCGTTGCCAAAGCGTTAGATCACCCTAGTACGCAAGAATTGTTGCGCACATTCTTGGCTCAAGGATACTCCTATGGTACAGCCTTACGCAAAGCCTTACAACCGTTTCATTCAGCAAATACATCATTCTATACCGACAAGACCTTAGGTAAGCATACATCCGACAGCAGGCTTTCAGCAACAGAACAACCGTCATCAAGGAGCCTTTCATTAGAAAACTCAAACGACATGAGTCTGTTGAACAATGACCCTAATACTATCTTAGCCATTGAATACATACGCGCCTTGCATCGCTATCATATCAATTTAGACATTATTCCTGTGAAACGAACTAGTTCCCATCACAATCCAACCTTAGATAACTCCTTACCATCTGGTACTGCCTTGCGAAGTGCTATTTATGCATCCAAACATACGTCTTCCAGCCTATCCAGGTCTCACAACTCGCAACAAGTATCCGATACCTCTTACGGACCTTGTGCATCATTAGAAGACAATACATCTATCTCATTAGGTGAATTAGGAATCGATACCTCCTTTTTAGAAGAAGACACTTTCAAATGGCATCACTACGTACCGTCTATGGTAGCCCCTCTTGCTATAGATATTGTGCAAGCCAACTATTATGCCAATCTTGATCGCTATTATGATATGATTCACGTCACTAGCCGCATAGCGACCAAAGAAGAATTACAAAACTTACAAGATATGAGTGATGGTTTAGAAGAGGCATGGCTCACTGCGAGTGCCCTCTCTTCTTGGGAACAGGCCCGTGAAAGTTTAAAATCAAAACGCTACACCTATGCTCGTCTCGATCGCATCGCTAGCTACAGCCTCTTCCGCCGCACTAAAGAGATGTTCCAAGAATGCTACAAACAAGGGCCTACCTATGGACGACTGCTCGCTTTCAACGACCGAGGCCGTCAATACTTAAAAGAAAAACGTTCCTCCGTTCCTGTCATACAGAAATGGGCGCCTTTCTGTCAGCAAGCAACGGGCATCACCAAAGTATTGTGCGAGCAAGATCAACTAGCCAGCCGGCTATGGAGACTCACCGTAGATAATCCGAGCTATCGTGACAGCCATTATGATTACACTACCAGCCCTATGTATATATAAAACAAAAAAGTCCCTTGTACTGAATGCATCATTGCACTCAGTACAAGGGACTTTTCTATTACAACCATTCTGGAGGATCTACGATCATTTTACCGCCTTCAATATCAATGGTTAACACCACTGTTTTTAGAGCTGGCAATAATAAATCCGGTTCACCTTCTTTAGCTACGACGTATACATCGTTCGCACCAGGTTGCAATACTTCTTTTACAATACCTAAATCATTGCCTTCTGTATCTTCTACGGCAAGGCCTTCGATTTCAAAGATATAATATCTATCTTCCGGCAATTCTATTAAATCTTGTCTTGGCACTTTAATTTCTTGCTTACCTAATCGTTCGACTGCCGTACGGTCAGGTAATTCTTTAAAAGTAGCCAAAATAAACTGTTTATGAAATTTAGCAGATGTAATATGGTATGGTTCACCATTAATGTAGCACACATCCATATTCATAAACCGTTCTGGAAAGTCTGTTCTCGGTAATATACGAACATCGCCCCGCACACCGTGCGGAGCGATGATCACACCGATGGTAATCAGTTCTTGTGTATCCATTATTTACGGAATGCCACAACTTTGCCATCTTCTAGCAAAATTTCAGAGCCCATAAGAGCATCTAAATTATCACCGATTTTCACAGTAATCGTTTGCTCCATTTGGCCTTGGGCAATTTCAGAACCAACTTCAAGCTTCTCCGCTTCTTTCAAACGCTCTGCTACTTGAGCTTTGAAAGCTACGCGTTGTTGCTTTTCTTCCTCGATTTGTTGACGCAATTGGATTAAACCTTGTGCATCAATTTTTGCTTGTTCACTTAACAAACGTTTAGCTTGGAATTCGATTTGTTGCAAATCTTGGTCCACCATGTCCATTTGATGTTGTAAATCAGCAATAATTTTGTTTTTTAAAGTGTCCGTAACCTTAGACTTAATTGCCACGGGTACGCGTAATGTCATTTCTTCCATGTTACCACCCTTTTAGACAATATCAACGGATATCTTCTTGTTCTCTTTAATAGCCGCTGCTTTAGCCACAGCGCGAATCGCTTTCGCAATCTTACCTTGCTTTCCGATTACTTTACCCATGTCATCTGGTGCGACACGAATTTCATACACTTCCACATGATCGCGGACGTCCATCGTAACAGAAACGGCTTCAGGTTGCTTAACTAATGATTGAACAATTAATGTAATTAATTCTTGCATCACAGTACGCCTCTCTATTAATTATTTTTTAGCGTCAGCAAATTTTTGCATTACGCCATGTTTTTTGAACAAGGAGCGAACAGTATCAGTAGGTTGTGCACCTTTACCCAACCATGCCAATGCCTTCTCTTCGTCAATATTAACGATTGCTGGGTTTTTAGTAGCATCGTATTGACCTACTGTATCAACTGGACGACCTTCACGTGGAGCGCGAGAGTCAGCAACTACGATACGATAGAAAGGAGCCTTTTTAGCACCTAAACGAGTT
>CAUSMY010000018.1:0-15276 GCA_963533015.1 uncultured Veillonella sp. | reverse complement strand
AGAAATCAAACAACTAGTTGCTACAGAATTTCCTTACCATGAGTGGGTGAAAGAACATGTGATCCATTTATCAGAGATTCAACAAGCTACGGAAGATAGTATCCCAGAAGTGGGTGACTTGTTCATGCAACAACAAGTATTCGGCTATACCCAAGAAGATTTGGTGCGCATGATTATCCCTATGGCGAAAGATGGAAAAGATCCAGTAGGTTCTATGGGTGCTGATGCACCATTGGCGATTCTATCTGACAAACCACAAATGTTGTACTCTTATTTCAAACAGCTATTTGCACAGGTGACAAATCCAGCTATCGATGCTATTCGTGAGGAAATGGTGACCTCTACACGGGTGATGCTCGGCAATAGCGGTAACTTGACGGATCCTAACAAAGTGGGCACATACGCAGTATCTATGCGGACTCCTATTATGACGAACCAAGAATTGGCAAGTATTAAACAATTGGACTGCCGTCGCATGAAATCCGTGACCTTGTCCATCTTGTTTGACCCTGCCAAAGGTGCAGAAGGTATGAAAGAAGCCTTAGACCGTTTGTGCAAAGATGCAGAGGAAGCAGCTCGTACGGACCAAAACGTATTAATCTTATCTGACCGTGGTGTGGACGAACACCATGCGCCAATCCCTGCGTTATTGGCAGTGGCTGCAGTACATAATCATTTGATTAACACCGTATTACGCACAGAAATGGGTTTAATCTTGGAATCTGGGGAACCTCGTGAAGTGCATCACTTCTGTACACTCTTGGGCTATGGTGTAACGGCTATCAATCCATATGTGGCATTAGCAACAGTGCGTGAATTACAAGCCACAAACCGCTTAGGCGACCTCACACCAGAAGAGGCAGAAGCAAACTACATCAAGGCTTCTGTATCGGGCATTATGAAAGTTATGTCAAAAATGGGGATCTCCACAGTGCGCAGTTACCATGGAGCGCAAATCTTTGAGGCATTGGGCTTGAATACAAACTTTATTAGCACCTACTTCCCAAATACACCGACACGCATTGGCGGTATCGGCTTAGGTGGTGTAGCTCATGAAACATTAGAGCGATTCCAACGAGCTTTCAAAGAAGATGTGAAAGTTCTCGAACCAGGCGGTTGGTACGGTCCTATGAAAGATGGGGAAGAGCATTTATTCAATCCAGATACGATTAAGTTGTTGCAAACATCCTTAATCGAAGGGGATTATAATACATACAAAGAATACTCCAAAATGATTCGCAATGACTATCATGTAACCTTGCGGAGCTTGATGGAATTGAACTTCCCTGTAGGTGGAGGTATTCCTGTGGAAGAAGTAGAACCAGTGGAAGACATTGTGAAACGCTTTAAAGCTGGTGCTATGAGCTATGGTGCCATCAGTAAAGAGGCGCACGAGGCCATTGCAATCGCTATGAACCGATTAGGGTCTACATCGAATTCTGGGGAAGGCGGCGAAGATACAAGTCGCTTTGTTCTCGATGCCAATGGAGATAATCGCAATAGTGAAGTAAAACAAATTGCATCAGGTCGCTTTGGGGTAACAACGAATTACTTGGTCCATGCAAAAGAATTACAAATTAAGTGTGCCCAAGGGGCGAAACCAGGTGAGGGCGGTCAATTACCGGGTAAAAAGGTATATCCAGACATTGCTAAAGCTCGTCACTCCACACCAGGTGTAGAACTAGTATCTCCGCCACCACATCACGATATTTACTCCATCGAAGACTTGGCAGAATTGATTTACGACTTGAAATGTGTCAATCCAAGTGCAGCGATTTCCGTAAAATTAACGTCCGAAGCTGGGGTAGGTACCATTGCCGCAGGGGTAGCGAAAGCGAAAGCAGACAGTATCCTCATCTCTGGCTATGATGGAGGTACTGGTGCAGCAGGTCGTACATCTGTAAAACATGCAGGTGTGCCATGGGAATTAGGTCTTTCAGAAACACATCAAACCTTGATGTTGAACCGTTTGCGTGATCGTGTACAGCTGGAAGTAGACAGTAAACTAATGACTGGTTATGATGTGGCAATTGCAGCCTTGTTAGGGGCAGAATTGTTCGGATTTGGTACCTTGCCATTAGTAGCTGTAGGCTGTCGTATGGCGCGAGTTTGCCATATGAATACATGCCCGTACGGCGTGGCCACACAAGACGAAAAATTGCGTGCTAAATTCACAGGTAAACCAGAATATGTGGAAAACTTGATGAAGTTTATCGCTCAAGAGTTGCGTGAAATCATGGCTCGTTTAGGCATCCGTAGTGTTCGAGAGTTAGTAGGTCGTATCGATTTGGTACGCCAACGCTCTCAAGACGATAATTTCAAATTGTCTCGTGTGGATTTAAAAAGAATCTTGTTCAAACCATATACAGATGCCTCTGTAGGTCATTTACACAGCATTGACCAAGACCATGAATTGGAACGCACCTTGGATATGAAAAAATTGCTTCGCATGTGCCGTCCTGCCTTGGATGATCAAAAGCCAATTCGTGCCAAATTAGCCATCAGCAATGTGAATCGTGTAGTAGGTACCTTGGTTGGTGGCGAAGTAGTTCGTCGTTACGGGGAAGCAGGCTTGCCAGATAATACTATTAAATTGAACTTTGTTGGTTCTGCTGGTCAAAGTTTTGGCGCTTTCATCCCGAATGGTATGACATTAGAACTCGAAGGTGATGCCAATGATTACCTTGGTAAAGGTTTATCTGGTGGTACGATCATTGCGTACCCACCAAAAGCTGCTACCTATGAGGCGCATGAAAATATCCTAATCGGTAACGTAGCCTTTTATGGGGCGACCTCTGGTGCTGCCTATATTAACGGCGTCGCTGGGGAACGGTTCTGCGTTCGTAACAGCGGTATTACAGCCGTTGTAGAAGGCGTGGGCGACCATGGTTGCGAATATATGACTGGCGGTGAGGTCCTTGTCCTTGGTCGTGTAGGCCGTAACTTTGGCGCCGGCATGTCCGGTGGCTATGCGTACGTGCTCGACTTAGATGGACGCTATTGCAACACAGGACTTGTGGAACTTCGCAAACCTAGTGAAAGTGACTTAGCACGGATTCATGAGCTTGTACAACAACATGTATTGCATACGAACTCCAAACAAGGTCGTCATATACTAGAAAATTGGGTATTGTACAAAGATCGCTTTACAAAAGTCGTGCCAACAGCCTACGAAGAAATGCAACAAAGTATCGCTCACTTCCAAGGAGAAGGTATGTCATTAGAAGAAGCACAATTGGCAGCATTCAAAGCGAAATATATGAGTGGAAAATAGATAACCACTAATAGGTATCTTTGGAGGAGCTCTTTGCTCCAATTGAATAGATTTTAGAAAAAGAGGAATGGAACTGATGATGCAGAGCCATTCCTCTTTTGGTGTGGAGTTCATAGGTATATGGTTGTAATAGAATCAGCAAAAATCACCTTTACAAATAGTAATTATCGATATATACACTCAATATGACATGGATATCGATACCTATATAAAATTTATATTACATATATAAATGCTGATATAACACAGAAAAATGATTGGCATATATGATAAAAATGTAGAAAAGATGAAGAAGTTATTGACTTTCATTTTCAATATTGATATAGTTAATATGAAAATATTGCAAAGGTTTACAATAGACAAGTAAAAGTGTGTGTAGGTAATAAATTGGTTTCTTTCACTTGTAATAGTAGTCAAACCTTGCGAGGCATCATAATGTAGTATACGGATATGTGTGTGTCTGTATGCGAGTAAACTTATTTTTGAAAGACTATGAGGTGTTAGGATGTATCAAAGAAAGACAGGTAAGCACCTACTATTATACGGTGCTATTATGACATGGATGGGTTTGTTCCATGGTGTAGCCGCAGAAAATGTCGTATATGTAGAAGCGGATCGATTGAAAGCAGCGGAACAATATGAGACACAGCATACGACGATCATTACGCAAAAAGATATTGAAGCAAAACAGGCTAAAAATGTAGAAGATGTAGTGTTCCATGAAACGGGTGTATCTCGTACCGTAGATGCGATGGGTCGCGTAGGCGTATCCATTCGGGGTGCAGACCCACGCCATACATTGATCTTAATTGATGGACAACCAGCTATTGGTGAGTTTGCTAAATATGCAGGGCAAGGTGATGAGTTGATGCGCCTGGGGGCAGAAAATTTAGATCACATTGAGGTGGTCCAAGGGGCAGCCTCTGCGAAATACGGTTCGGGTGCTATTGGTGGCGTCATAAATGTAGTAACGAAGAAACCGACAAAGAAGAGCGGATTTCAATTTAATGTAGAATCTTTGCGCACAAAAGGTGACAACGGGTCTATGCCATACTCTAACTTCTTTATGCGTGCCGACACAGGTAAAATTGGCAATATCAATATGGCTATTTATGGTAGCAAACGTGATGTGATGCCTGTGTATGCAGTGAACCCAAGAAAGCGTGTGGAATTAGCGCATGACGATATGACTGTCTTTGCAAAGAACTCTTTGCGTTACTTTGGAGAACAATCTAATATTGGTATGAGTGCCCATTGGCAAGCGAATAGAAACCATGGGGTAGACATTCGTGTGGACCAACATAAAGAAGAATTGCATCGTTTTAATAAAGGGTCTAACTCTTTAATGGCCCCAGAAGTGCAATTTAAACGGAGTATCAAACGGAACCAATATAGTATCGGTTGGCATGCGAAAAATCAAGAAAAAATCAATTGGGACGTAGAAGTGAACTACGCTAAATTGAAAGAAAATGATGTGACTTTAACGAATACAGTAGGTCATGTACCCTTCTTTGGTGCCAATGAATTGAATCAAGTGGATACCATTGACCATTCCCAATTTGACGTGCATTCGGACTTTCATATTGCTGTCAATGATAAGCATTTCGTCAATACTGGATTTGGTATCAAAAAAGAAAAAGGCAGCGGTAGCCGTTTAAAAAGTGCGCCTAAAACGACAAAACAGTTCATCAATCCATGGGATTATGATAAACATCTGAAAGAAGATCCAGTCACGCATGAAGTGGCATCTCGCGTGGAAGATTATCCGATTGAAAAGGATGCAGACGGCACGCCATATTGGAACCGTTTGAAAGAGTGGTATGGCTATGAAAAAGGTGTACAAGGTAAGGATTATTTACCTTCCTTTACGTATGAAGAATTTTTCAGCCAAGAACATGCCTTTGATTTGGTGGACAATGTACCAAAAGAAATCGAAGGCTCTCACATGAATAGTAATAACCGCATTTCCTATTTCTTGGATCATACTACGTCCGAAACGAGAGATCGTTTTAATGAATTAGTAGATAAATTGTATGAGCAAAACCCTGAAATTAAAGCGGCCAATGCAAGTGAATCCCGTATTAGACAAAGTACTATCGTGTATCACTACTATACGGGCAAGCCTATGGAAATCAATGGTAAATCATACGATGTAAAATTGAACAATGTACAGTTCAAAAAAGGTGATGCCTTACACAATCGTGTGACAGTAGGCGAAGCAGAAATTCAAAAAGAATATGTGTACGTGCAAGATGATTGGCAAGTTAACAAGAATACAACTATCACGCCAATCGTACGTCTTGACCATAGCAATTTATTTGGCAGTAATTTGACTTTCAATGTAGGTATGCTACATAACTTACATGGGGATGTACATACTCGTTTGAAAGCGAATATTGGCACGAGTTATAATGAGCCAGGTATGGGCGAACTATATTACAACTGGGAAATGTATTCTGGTAACCCATTGAGCGGTGGCCTTGGAGGCGGTACGGCTCGAATGGGGTGGTACTGGGTTGGCAATCCTGACTTAAAGCCTGAAAAATCCATCAATGTGGATGTAGGTTGGGAACATGAAAATAAAACGACATCATACCGCGCTAGTGCCTTCCACAATCGCATTCGTGATTACCATTCCATTTACTTCACAGGTCATTTATTAGACTTCTATCCAGAGTATAATGAACGGACGCATTTAGGCTCTGAAAAATATCAATATGCTCCAGACATGATCTACAGCTTCAAAAATATTGGAAAAGTATCCATTACAGGTTTAGAGGCAGAAGTTAAACATAACTTTAATAAAAAATGGTCTGGTAAATTAGGATATACCTTCTTGCATACCGAAAATCAATCGGATCCAACCTTACCGAAACAATTGTTGGATAAACCACAGCATAAAATCGATGTAGGCATCAACTATGATGATAAAGATTCTGGTTTGCATTCATCCTTGTATGGCAATTTGTATATGAACATGTTGGATAGTCGTTCCTTAGCAGGCAATGGTAACTTCATCGATTCCTATGGCCCAGCAGAGAATGAAAATCCTAATATTTCCCATATTGATACATACTTTAAAGAAGGTAAAAAACAAGAGTATCAATCTAAAACATATAGTGTATGGAATTTCATTGTTCAAAAATCTTGGGGCAATGATATGAAAGCCTATATTGGTGTAGACAACTTGTTCAACTACCGCGATGATGACCGAGCTATGCAAGGTCGTGTATATCGCGTTGGCCTTAACTTTAAAATTGGCAGTGATGGACATGTTCACAAAGTATTACAAGACCAAACAGGCAAAGAAATATCCAGTGTCGATTTGGGCCCTGTAGACTTTACGGCATTCATTACTAGACCATTTGACGATATTAAGGCATCTAACCTGCGTTTTGTAGGTGACTATGCATGGCGTACCCATTATATGGAAGGCCAAAATCGTCCAGATGTAAGAACTACGTTAACATCCGCTATTGGTTCTGCTATGAAAAATATGCAAGATCCATCTGAAAGTGGTTGGGAACAAAAAGTACAAGTGGGCGTAGAAGGCCGCATTAATGACAAAACTGCGGTGAAAGTTATCACTAGCGCTAGTGGTCACGCCGGTCATGCGACAGAAGATACGATGGAAACCAATCGTGGCCTTCACAAAGTGAAACTAGAAGAAGCAAATATCACCAGAAAAGAAAAAGCTTGGGATTTCTCTGTAGGACGTTTACCAGAACAATTAGGGGAAACTGGCTACTGGTTCAACCAAACCTTCGATGGTGTGCGTGCCGTTTGGACGAAAGATAATACGCAAGTTCGTGTCGGCTATGGTGATTTCTCTAGAAATACAGGCATTACAGATTCCGCGTATACGCAAATGTCCTACAAAACTATGGAACGTCCATTGACAGTGAATGAGTTCTTGAATAGTGTAGAAGGGTTGAAACTAACAAAACCATTTAAGCCAATGAACATAGCGGTTCGTGAAAAAGTGGGCGATGTAGCAGGCCAATATGAAACGATTCGTAAGTACTACAATTGGGCGAAACAAGCGTATCCAAACTACTTGAAGAGTGAGGAAACAAAATACTATATCAGCATTCCAAAAGCGGTGTATGGCTATACAAAAACCTACGATCCAGCTACTGGAAAAGCACCTGAAAAAGTAGGGGAAGCAGGGGTTAAATATCTGACAGAAACTGGTACGTATCCATTCTATAGTACAGATACGGATAAATATGCTACAGCGTCACAAACATTCCCTAGAACCATGTCGGCGGATTTATACCCATCATTGAATAAAGATATTTTAGGATATAGTTATGACGATGATGCACCGATCCAAGGCGATGGTAGTGAATTTGTGAAAAAATTCTTGGCAGATCATGGAGCGACTTTAATCGAGCGATATAATAAAAATATCAAAGAAGCTATCAAAAGTGCAGAAGATAGTGCCAAAGAAGAATATGGTTATGCAGTGGATGATTTAAAATCTCATACAGAAAAGAGAGATAAATGGAAAGATAAACTAGATGATGCCGTTAAAAAACTGAATGACTTTGTAGCAACTCATCCAACAGGATTAGGCACATTAAAAGAATATCGCGGTAAAGAAAGTGCGAATGGCGCTTTCACAGACGCAGAAAAAGAACATTTTGAGCTGTTGAAAGAGGAAGAACGAAGCAAAGATCTGGTGGAATATTACAACGATAAAATTAAAGATGATACGGAGAATATCAACCGTCCCCCATTTACGGCTACCGATATCGTAGGTGGTACTGTGGATGAAAAAGTCTTACGGGCAACTTTAGAAAAAGAAAATACATTGCCTGCTGACGGGGTGGACAATAAAGGGCTAGTAGCACCAGTAGCAGCCTATGCGAATAAAATCACTTCAGATTTACGATTCACTGAAAAAGGTAGTCTATTCCCTCGTGTACCATTAGGCGAAGCGACAGGCGTTCATGTATTACAACAAGGCTATGTTCTTGATCGCGCAGAAGTGCCAAGCATTAAACGAGCTTTCTTTGTGGAAGTAAAACAACAAGTGAAACCTAATTTAGGCGTATCTGCATGGTACTTACATTCTCAAGGTAATCGTGATGTAGTCTTTGAAACAGCAAAAGAAACAGCTGGCGTAAAAGGCAATGAAACTCATCGTTACAATCAAGTAGCTAATGTGGTAGCATTAGGGGCAAGATATAACTTAGGTAATAGAGCATTGTTCTCCTTTGACTATGGTAAAAACTTGTCCAATTTAGGTAAACATTTGAATGGTCAAACAGCATATGATTACAATGCAGCTACGAATGCCTTTGCTGTCTTGGGTCATAAAATGGGTAGCACTCCTACTTTCTGGGTAATGCGTGCACAAGTAGGTATAGCGGATATTGCAAGACCGCAAACTTGGTCTATGTATGCAGATTATAAACACTTTGAACATGGCTCCTTCTTCGGTGGCAATGGAACAAATGGTTTAACTGATCGTTACTTAGATGGTATTGAAAGCTTCACATTAGGTGGTGCCTATGTACCAGCGAAAAACTGGTTAGTAGAAGCAAGTTATACATTTGGTGCTAAAGGTATCGGACAACGAGATACATTATTTGGACCAGAACACTTTAATTTAGGTAACTACTCCACAGTACAGATGACTTACAAATTCTAATAGATGCTATTGGATAGAGTGTAATTTCTTACTAGTCATTAAATAGCATAGAGGACCGTTGATGATATGGTGTCAGCATTCCTCTATATCTATAAAGGGACTACAACAAAATAGTTCATATATAAAAAGAGGGAAGTTGATTAAATAGTATCAACTTTCCTCTATTTCTTGTATTTGTATATTTGCATGTTTTATAAACAAAAAGGTCCCGAAGGACCCTTTTAGCGTAGTATATAATTGTTGTCTATTCTTCATGACCTTGTAGTTGCATGCCAGCCAACAATGTTTTTTCTGATTCTTCCATATGGATACGAGCAATATGTCGTGCTCGTTCTACATCGCGGTCAGAAATCGCCTCTACGAGTTGACGATGTTCATCCCAAGTTTTAGCAAGACGACCTGTTTGGCTCATGGATAAGGTACGGAAGCGCAAAGTCTGCTCCCGTAGATTATGAATCATTTCTACGAGGCGATCATTACGAGAAGCCTTATAGAGAATCTCGTGGAATAGAATATCGGCCTGTACAACTTTATCGAGATTTTTTTCATTCATGTAGTTGCCGATTTCTACAAGATGTTGTTCTAAGGCTTCGATTTCTTCGTTGTTAATACGCTCTGCTGCGAGCTCTGCGGCTAATTCTTCTAAGATAGAACGAAGCTCAAACACTTCTGTTACATCTTTCAAACTCATATCTGCTACATAGGTACCACGACGTGGAATCATCACCACAAGACCTTCTTGTTCTAAAATGCGAATAGCCTCACGAATAGGAGTACGACTCACACCGAGCTCTTCCGCAAGAGGGATTTCCATCAGCCGTTCTCCAGGTGGTAAGACACCATCTCGAATGGCCTGACGTAGGGCATCGCTAACGATTTCACGAAGTGGTTTGTACGCATCTAAACGGATGGGTTGTAAACGTGGTACATTCATGGTAAGGCCTCCTCATCATGTGTTTTCGTAATTAGTGAAAGCCAGTTATAACCAGCTTTTTTGATTTCTTCTTGTAATCGAATTGCATCTAGTGCTTTTTCTAATAACACCACCATAGTCGGGCCGCTACCCGTCATGATGGTAGGGAATCCACGATCTAAGAAAAACTGCTTGCATGCCACAAGCTCTGGATGTATAGGAAAGATTAACTCTTCAAAGGTATTGTCGCTGACGAAAGTCTTTGGCTTTTATATGGTCTGTGACAGTATCCATCGTGTCCGTAGTGACACGAGAAGATCCAGAAAAACGACCGTACGCATCTGCCGTGGAGATACTAATTTCTGGTTTCACAATGAGGAGCCACTGCGCTTGTCCTGTAGGCAATGATTCCAAGATTTCACCACGACCCTTGCCGCGAGCAGTGCCGCCTTTTAAAAGGAATGGCACATCAGAACCAAGCTTGGAAGCCATGGTCAAGAGTTCCTCATCAGTTAACCGAAGGTCCCAAAATTTGTTAAGACCTAATAGCATGGCAGCACCATCGCCGCTACCGCCACCCATGCCAGCACAAGGCGGTACACGTTTCAATAAATGAATGGCTGCACCTTGCGTACAGCCTGTGTACTCTTGTACCATACGGAGAGCTTTCATAGCAATATTGCTTTCTGTATAAGGGATCATCTGAGCCATATAATAGGGAAGTTCAGGGGCATCACCGGAGAATACCACAGAATGGTGGCGTGCAAAATAGAGAGAATCCCCTAAAAAAACAGATTGGAAAATGGTATCTATATTGTGGTACCCATCATCGCGTTTACCCGTGATGGCTAGGCCCACATTAATTTTACTAAAAGCACGTTGTTCCATATAATTCGTTCACCTCAGTAGATGTATTAAATCAATTTGCATATATTTTTTATTATACCATAAATTAGTGCAATACATGGTAACAGAGAACACAACCCTCTTGCCCTCTGAGGAGGGCCATCACGAGTAGTGGCCTTGTGGCGCTTTTTGCCTAAATGATACAAACTTAAAAGACCGTAACATACTCCTGAGCAAACCTACCGTAGGATCAGTTTGAGAAGGAGTATGTTACGGCCTTCCATTTATCTAATGTAAAAAGCACCACAGGCTACATAGTGGAAGCAGTGACGATTGATGGAAAATATGATATTCTATTGTGTAGCGGCAATTGGAAAGGAAGTGATTGTATGACTGATGAAGAGTATATGCGTGAAGCCTTGATAGAGGCGAGGAAGGCCTATGATATGGGGGAGATTCCCATCGGGGCTATATTAGTTCATGAAGGTAACATTATTAGCCGACATCATAATCGTCGGGAAATCGATCATGATGCAACGGCCCATGCAGAGGTACTCGTGATTCGTGAAGCAAATGCCTTACTAGAAAGATGGCGGTTGACCGGTTGCACGCTTTATGTTACGATAGAACCATGTCCCATGTGTGCTGGAGCTATTATCAACAGTCGCATCGATCGCGTTGTGTATGGCAGCGGTGATTACAAGGGCGGAGCGGTAGAATCTTTATTTAATGTGTTGTCACATCCTAATTTGAATCATGAGCCAGAGGTTCTGGCTGGTGTTTTGCAAGAAGAATGCAGTCAAATTATGAAAGACTTTTTTAAAGAGCGCCGTCGTATACGGAGAGGTACTCAAGTGGCTGAAGAGTCCGCACTCGAAATGCGGTAGGTCAGGAAACTGGCGCGGGGGTTCAAATCCCCCTCTCTCCGCCAGATAGAGAGCATATGCCTTTGGCATGTGCTCTTTTTATGTATAAGATGCAGGATAACTAGCACAGTATGTATAATATATAATTGAGAACTCTATCGATATAAATACTAAAAATACTCTGATTTTAGAATAGAAATGCATGAATACTGGGGAATATATAGTTTCCGCCTATTAACCTATGAAATAAATAGGATATTGACCGTATAGGGATAGAGTGCTATAATGTTGCATGTTGTAATTTGCGATAAAAGTAAGTACAAAATGAAGTTAGAAGGACTATAGAGTGGTCTAGAAAAGGAGGAGTAATTGTATGGATATACCATTTTTTCAACAATTTCTCATGATTAGTGACCCTATGACAATAGGGATCTTGGCATTATTTGTGATTGCCTTGGGATATGTGTACTTTTTACAAAGACGAAATATTCAGTTTGGTACACTAGTTATGATTGCTACATAAATTGGTGCTATTTTAGGCGTTGCAGTACAGTTTATTGCGGGATTCCCTAATAATCCAATGGATGTAGTGTTTATCAAAGAAAGTACAAAGTGGTTCTCTCTTATCGGGGGCGGGTTTATCGATTTAATTCGAATGTTAGTCATTCCAGTGGTTTTCATTTCTATCGTATATGTTATCTTGCATATGGATAAGCATGCGAATTTAAAACGATTAGTTTCTTCTACAGGTATTGTAGCACTTGTCATGGTAGGCATTGCGGCGATTGTAGGACTAGCCTTGGGATCTTTCACCGGCCTAGGTGATGGTACATTAGGCACTGCTGGCGATTCTAAAATGCGTGAAGTAAAACCAGTTGTAGATACATTACGTGCTTTGATTCCATCTAATCCAGTGAATGCGATGGCTCAAACAAATGTTATCTCCATTGTTGTATTTGGTGTTATCATCGGTGGTGTAGCGCGCTTAGTAAAACAACATGGTGCTAGCGATTTAGCGATTTTTACAAAACTATTTGATGAAGCGTACACATTGATTTTCTGGGTAGCCGACTTCATTATAGGCTTGATGCCATACGGTGTCGTTGCCTTATTAGCGACTACATTAGCACAAAAAGGATTTGGTGCTATTGCAGATATGGGATTATTCATCGTCCTAATTTATGTGGGTGTGGCCATTATGTTAGTGGTACAATCTATCTTGCTCATTCTATTCGGTGTCAGCCCATTGATGTATTTTCGTAAAGCAAAAGAGGCATTGATTTTAGCTTTTACATCTCGTTCTAGCATGGGTGTCTTACCATTAACAGTAGAAACTTTAACGAAAAAATTGGGTGTTAACCCAGCAACAGCTAATACGGTAGCGAGCTTTGGTACGACAGCAGGTATGCAAGGTTGTGCAGGTATCTTCCCGGCCTTATGTATTGTCTATATTGCTCGTGTATCTGGTGTACCACTAGACTTTACGATGTATGTTATGAGTGTTATCGTCATTGCTATTGGTTCCTTAGGTATTGCAGGCGTTCCTGGCACAGCTACGATGGCTGCTTCTGTATCCTTATCTGGTACAGGTATGGGTGGATTCTTTGGATCAATTTCTCCAATCTTGGCAGTAGATCCTATTTTAGATATGGGACGTACTATGCTGAATGTAAGCGGTTCGATGACGAATGCTATCGTGGTAGATCGATTACAAGGTACCTTCGACCAAGAAGCATTTAATGATACAAAAACCATTCGATAATATACGACATACTATATAGTATGCATATATAGTGAAAGTAATACGAAGTACATAAAAGACTGCGACTATCTGCTGTATAGATAGTTACAGTCTTTTTGTATGTATATGTGTCTAGTAAGGTGCAAACTAGATAATTATCTATTAGTATATACAAAATAAAAGCCTCTATCGATGGATAGAGGCTTTTATTATAAGTAGGGAGTTATCAGTAAGGGGATAGTATGTATGCACGCTTAATGGGGCATACAGAGGGTAATTACCAACGGTCAACACCTAAATGACGCTCCATGCGGCGCATCATACGAGCAAATGCATCATCTTCATCCTTTTTTTGATCTTTCTTTTCTTCTATCATAGGAAGGGTATTGCTTGTTGTGATGATAACAGTATCACCAAAGGTATGATAAGAATGACCGCCTACTCGTTTTGTTTGTGAATAACTTTCATCGTAGGAATATGGATCGATGTGATCTTTGTGAAAGAAATCATCCTTATTGTATTCACGAACACCTGCATTGTAGGCATCAATAGCAGCTCTTTTTTTAGTAATTAAAGATTGGATGATAGCATCTGTATCTGCCAAATAGTTTTCTAGATCTTTTTGGTACGCTTTCATATCTTCAGTGGACGCCATTTTAAAAGACATTGGCTTGTGGTCGCTTTGGAAATTTGGATAATTCATAGAGGAAGCAAATGCGGAAGAACCAATCGTCATTGCTAGTGTTGTTAATAGTAGTGCACGTTTCATAAGTGTCTCCTTCTCATCATTCTGTGTATAAAATATAGGTAAGGGTGTAGTAACGTTCACAATTATCGTAGAGATATTTTAGAAACAATTACTTACAAGGTTCTGGTACATATTATTGTGATTAGTATTTCTCTAAGAAAGTGGACCTTGTATCTAAAGTATATCCCACTAATATGAAGAGAAGATGATGAATACTAATAGATAGTTATATCACTATGTAGGTGATATTCATAAGTTTGCATAGATTAGTATGCAAAAAAGCGACTGTTTTCACAGTCGCTTTAGTATACCTATACTAGATCTAACCCACTTGGGAAATGATGATGTAACTTGACCCACTTGGGTAAACCTTATTACTACTTAGTATATTGCATATATAAGATACTTATCTTTAGAACTACTTAGTTCCTATCAGTATTGCTGTGTATCACTTGATACAAATCTATAGAGCTTATCTAAGAAACCACTTGGTTATAGATTAGATAAGAGTTTCTCCGTGTTGGGAGAAGAATGCTTGTGGATGAGCACATACTGGGCAAAGTTTTGGAGCTTCTTCGCCGATGTGGATGTAGCCACAGTTAGCACAGATCCAAGCAACTGGTTGTTCACGTTTGAACACTGTACCACCTTCAACAGCTGTTACAAGGTCAAGGTAACGTTCTTCATGACGAGCTTCGATTACGCCAACTTGTTCAAATAAGTAAGCGATTTTAGCGAAACCTTCTTCTTTCGCAACTTTAGCGAATTCTGGGTACATTACAGTGTGTTCGTAGTGCTCACCAGCAGCAGCATCTTTTAAGTTGATAGCTACGTCAGAGTTTACATCGCCACCGTGTAACAATTTGAACCATACTTTAGCATGAGCGGATTCGTTGATTGCTGTTTCTTCAAAGTAATCAGCGATTTTGTTCATACCTGCTTTACGAGCTGCACTTGCGTAGTATGTATATTTACGATTAGCTTGAGATTCACCAGCGAACGCTGCTTGAAGATTTTTTTCTGTTTGTGTACCTTTTAATTCTGGCATTTTCTTTCCTCCATGTACTTTACATAGTTTTTAAAATAAATACTTATTTGTTTAACGGGAACAATCACTTGACTGATTCCCTATTGATTTCGTTACTTAACGAATAATCATTGTTGATTACATTATAGACTATGAAAATGAGAAATGCAAGTCTTTTTTTAGAAAAATTTAAAAATTTTTT
>CAUSMY010000017.1:0-15470 GCA_963533015.1 uncultured Veillonella sp. | reverse complement strand
TACGTTCGTATATTACATCAATTACATTCACTATATAACTCCTGTGTTTGTCCAAATTCCCAGCTTGTGATGGCTTCCATTACACCACCCCCAATAGCTAATGCTTTATCTGAAATCGTAAAGCAATGGTTGTCCTCACATCTAGCATCTACATCTGCTAGTTTGAACCCTTTTGAGACTAATATGTTCGAGGCCAAAATGCCTCGTAATATGCCTCGAATTTTAGATTTGATAGGTACTGTATCTACATGCCCGATGACAGATCCAGCCTCTACTAGATCTCCAATATGACAATTCGCTACGAATAAGCCTTCTGCAGGTGCATGTATCACACGCTCATGAGTATATCCACCCACATTACCAGGAATTCCTGTATTCGCGATAGCAGCTCCTTCATATATGCAACGTCCTAAACTATGCCCCCGCATCGTTTCTATCACCACATGCACATCTTTTGGGGCAGAAAATCCAGGTCCACATCCAATAACTAGCTGTGCATCATCTTGCGCTGTACCTACATTGCGTTTCGCTAATATAGCATCCACCACTATAGTAGGCTGTATTGTCTTCAACACCTCTGCATAGGGTTCTGTCACAACAGGAATGGCCTCTCGTGTACTGAGTAAGTCCTGCACATGTTGTAACAATACATGTCGTGACCGCAATCTGTCTAGAATCATTTCACCACGATGCACTGCATTTCCATAGGATACTTCTCTTCGAATCATGGTAGGGATCGCAATTTCATTGACCACAACAGGATATCCTGCTCGCCATAACCGATAGATAATCCCCGATGCTATATCTCCACCACTACGGATGAGAACGATTGGTTTCATCATATCCTCCTTTGCGTACTATCCGCTCATAGTCTTCTTCTGTATCAATATCTACACCACTATGCCAAATTCTATCTGGTTCTAACCAAATATGCCTTACATAGGGGGCTCCCTCTCCTCGCAAGATGATGCGTCCTCCTTGATCTTCAGGAATCTGGCACAACGCATCTGCCCAGTATCGTCCAAATAGAACTGGATTTCCTCGCTCTTGATGTGGCCCATACTGCGGTTGCAGAATGATCCTATCTGACTGAAAGCTTTCAAATGCTCTACATACTGCATGTATTACCTGCACATCTAATAAAGGTTGATCGATGACACCACATAATATGCCTGAAAGCTTCTTACCCTCACGTTGTTCCCATTGTAATAAGGCCTCTACCCCCAATCGTATAGAGTGTCCTTGTCCCCACTCTGGATGTGCATTATACACGGGAATTACAGTCTCTTGCGAAGCCGTAAGTTCCATCGTATTTGGCACTACAACAGCCAGTGGGTCCATGACTGCATAGGTAGCTAATGCTCTCTCCAACAATGTTTGCCCTTCATAAGTCAACCATTGTTTAGGCCGCCCCATCCGCCTAGACAAACCGGCCGCCAACAGTACACAACCTATGACCATGGTAACACCTGCTGTATACGAAACGTCTCTCTATAGCCATCGACTAATAGTACATACTGCAGTGAAACTCGTTGTAAGGCTGTTAAAAACTGTTTCACTAATATCGCATCACTTTGGTCATAGCCAGTACAAACGAGAACTTTATGTCCACGACTATATTGAAAGAGGCCATGCTCATGTTCTATGAGTTGTACAAGATGCTCTGGCTGAATTATTTCCCCTGGTGCTCCATCGATAATACGACACACCTCTTCTATACGATGCACAACATCTTCCATAATAGGAGCTCCTAGGGCTCGCAAATTCACAACACCTATCGTCATCCGTGTTAGCCTAGGAATGACTGGTTCATGTGATTTTGGTGCTTTGATCCACTTTTTCTTGGCTCCATCTGCTTCTAGGACAATCATCCAATCTGGATGCGCTCGATGTAACTCGTCCACCGTCCTAGGTTCCAAACCTACCACCTTATGGCCTGCTAAACTTCTGAACCAAGCACCAATGCGCTTCTCTTCTATCTGTTTTTGTACATAGGCACTGCCCAGTAAGACATCATCTCCATAATAGGGCTCCCAAGGTTGCACTTGCAAAGAACCCATTTTAGTGGTGGTACTCACCATCGTAGGAATATGGTGACATACTCCATAGTTAGCTAGTTGAGATACTACTGTTGTTTTGCCACCGGCTCCTACGACGGAAATAATACCTGGCCCTGCTAAGCACTCCCAAAAGAGTTCTTCTTTCATATAGTACTCCTTATCTTTCCCAGAATCGGTTTATTTCTCCTGTAATGCTACATAGACACGTTCTGGAATCATTGGTAATGTGGTCACTTCTGCCCCTGTAGCATTCAGTATAGCCCCTTGTATAGCCGGACAAGATGTATTGATAACAACTTCACCAATCGATTTAATGCCATAGGCACCAGAAGGTTCATAGGATTCTACAAAATCTACATGGATACGACCCGTATCAAGTCGTGTAGGCAATTTGTAATGCATGAAGTTGTTGGTCTCTAACACACCTCGAGAGGAATAGCGGATCTCTTCATACAAGGCCATACCAATCCCTTGTACAACGCCACCTTCTGTTTGCACCGTTGCCAAATTACGATTGACAACCGTACCACAGTCAACAACTGCATAGAAATGTTTTGGTGTCACTTTACCTGTTTCTATATCTACTTTCACTTCTGCAATGCCAACCATGAAAGGAGGTGGTGATGTATGACTACCCCATGTTGCCATGCCACTTAAGTAATGGCCTGATGCTCCGCATACAAGTTTAGGCGCCAGTTCTGCAGTGGTCATCGAATGTGCACCATCCTCTGTCCACGCGCGTTCCCCATCAAAGGTAAGCAAAGCTTCATCCACTTCTAACATACGAGCAAACTCTGCTACAATTTTTTGCTTCAAATCTTCTGCTGCCAATTTAGTAGCCGTTCCTGTCACATACGTTGTACTGGATGCATACGAGCCTGGATCAAAAGGCACCACATCTGTATCTGCTTCGTAAACAACCATCATATCCATAGGACACCCTAATGTCTCACAGGCAATTTGCGCTAGCACTGTATTCGAACCTTGCCCCATATCAGTAGAACCTGTAAAGAGCATATAACTGGCATCATCTTGCAGGCGTATCTCTACGGAAGCAGAATCAACATTGGCGACCCCTGACCCTTGGAAGGCAAAGGCTACTCCTAAGCCACCTCGATACCGTTCATCGATTTCCCAAGATTTAGGACGTTCATCCCACTTCGCCATTTCCTTTGCACGCTGTACAGCTTCTTGTAATAAGCCAGACTCTAATACTTCTCCTGGGTCGTAGGACTGAGCTGTTTCACCAACTGCAATTAAGTTTTTCAATCGCAATTCAATTTCATCCATACCCATTGCTTTAGCTAATTTTGTAATAGCACATTCCAGTGGCCATAATGCTTCTGTGGCACCATACCCACGGAAAGCACCTCCTGGCATATGATTCGTATATACAATATTCGATTCATAGCGGATCGCTTTTGTCTTATTGTACAGTGGTAATGATTTATGTTCTCCTGCGGTAAACGTGGTCAGTGCATGTGTTCCATGCGCCCCTGCATCTGATACAGCCACCATATCGATAACCTGAATAATGCCATCTTTGGTAGCTCCCACACGCACTTTCCAGTCCCTAGCATGGCGGCTAGTAGAACAGTTGTTAGCCTCATGACGATCATAAATGATGTAAGAAGGCTTCTTTAATGTCCACGTAACGAAGGCAGAAAATAATTCTGTACATCCTGTTTGTTTGGACCCAAATCCACCGCCAATACGAGGTTTAATCACTCGAATTTGTGACGCAGAAATACCTAGAGCGCGTGCTGCATGACGTCGAATATGAAATGGTACTTGCGTAGAACTAGTAATCACTAATCGATTAAATTGATCGATCGTACAGAACGTTCTAAATGATTCCATAGCGGATTGCAATGTCGCTTGGTCAAAATAGGACTCTTCTACTACGTAATCACACTTAGCTAATTCCGCTTCTACATCGCCCACCACATGACTATAAGAACAAGCAATATTCCGTTTCGGATCTCCCCCTACCGGAAAATTATAGTGTAAATCTTCCTCAGGATGAATCACGCTAGGATGATCGATAGCTGTATGAATATCTAACACCGGTTCATATACTTCATACTTTACTTTAATTAATGGCATTGCCTTTAATGCAGTTCGTTCATCTACAGCAACCACAAGCGCTACTTCATCACCCACATACCGCACAATTTGATCTAAGATCAACATATCGTACGCAGATGGCTCAGGATAGCTTTGCCCTGCCAAGGTAAAGCGGGTCTTAGGCACGTCTTTATAGGTATAAATAGCCTCTACACCTGGCACTTTCATAGCCGCATCAATATTAATATCTACAATCTTTGCAAAGGCATGAGGACTTCGCAAAATTTTAATACATAACGCATTAGCAGGTATGAAATCTTCTGTGTAGGCTGCTTTCCCACTTAAAATTGTAGCAGAATCCTTTTTCTTGTAACTTTTACCTAAATGTTTCATATGGATTGGTCCCCTAAATATTTACGAATGCCTCGCATATGTGATTCATAGCCAGTACAGCGGCATAAATTATTATTTAAATAGGCTCGAATTTCTTCATCTGTTGCATTCGGATGTTTACGACCTAAAGCAATGGCACTCATCATCATTCCCGTTGTACAGTACCCACATTGATCGGCCCCTTCTTCCGCTAAACAATCTGCTAGCTTTGCAGCCTCCTCTGCCACACCTTCGAGGGTAGTAATCTCATGACCTGGTGCTCTGAAAGTCGGATACGCACAGGATAATATAGGCTCTCCATCTAACCACACTGTGCAAAGACCACAATTCGTCGTATCGCAGCCACAACGTACACTATAAAAGCCTAAATTGCGTAATGTTTCCAATAAGGTTTCATCTGTTTCAATATACACCTTACGCTTTGTGCCATTAATTTGTAACATTATTTCCATGTGTCTACCTCTTTAACTAAACGCTTAAACATATTCTTTGCCATGCTTAAACGATACTCTGCACTTGCATGAGAATTACTTTGGAACGCTACCTCACCTTCAATAGCCTCAGTGGCTTCTTCTAGTGCATCTATTCCTTTTTCATTCAATATGTTACAAGCTGTTACCGCTCGTATTGGTTTCCCTGGACGACAACCAATATAGACTAAATACCCACTGTCATCACGTCGAGCTGATCCCGTTAAGTACGGGAAATCAGAAGTAGATTTTCTAAGCGCTTCGATCGCCACTGGCACATCTTGTTTTGGTACGATAATTTCAATGAGCAAATCTCGTTTTCCATACGATAAGTATGCTTCTACTGACATGCGTCCGCCTTCGAACAATCGCACCTCTGCTTGTAGAGCTAATAACAGAGGAATAATATCAGAAAATCCAAAGCGTGCCGCTACAGATCCTCCCATAGTCGCTATATTTCTAAATTGAACACCTAAAATATCTTTCACAGCCCTTGGAAATGCTCCATTCGCAAATGTTTGAAACGGTTCATACATCTCTACATCTCGTTGTGTAGCCATCGCCCCAATACGAAACTCCGCATCATCCTCTTCTATATATCGGAGCCCCAATCCTGAAAGATCAACGACCATCGGCCACTTACGGTTTCCCAATCGTGTCCAACAACCACCAGCTAATATAGGTGCCATTTTTTGTTTTATCATTAAAGCATGTGCTTCTTCTAAACTACTAGGTTGTTGCACTTGCGTAAACATGAGCATAGCCATACCTCCTAATTTCAATATACTCTCACCTAATATATTACCATGTATCCCTTGCCTTTGCATATGAATTCTCTTGTCAGTTATACGTCTTATCTATGAAAGTTCATAGTATTTTCATAGAATCATGATATCTTTATATGAATACTTAGTCATTCTTATATTGATTTATATAAATCTATAGGTGTACAATACAAAGATATGAAAGTTATCTTTCACGGGTAACATGTATATCATCTATCATTCTTAGGAAGCAACAGTCATGACACAATTCGATTTACAAGCATTAGCTGCACAATTACATATACCGGAAATTGGTGTTGCCCCTTGGCCACTGCCAATAGAGGCAAGCCACCATTTGGACACCCCCTATCCTTGCCCTTTTACAGCAGGAACCCTAGAAGAACGGTTACAAGGAAGCCCCACTATCGAGTCAGCCCGGTCTGCCATTGTGTGTCTATTTCCCTACTATGTTCCCACAACAGATAGAACGAATCTAGCTCGTTATTGCTGGGGACAAGATTATCACCTTGTAGTACAGTCCTATTTAACAAAACTAGTGCAGGCACTGCAGGAAAAGTATCCATTGGAGTCCTACGAAATTCATTGTGACACGTCCCCCTTAGCCGATCGCTATGTAGCCTATCTAGCAGGGCTCGGTTTCTATGGTTGGAACCAAACATTTATCCATCCTCGATGGGGATCCTATACAGTGATTGGTACCATACTAACGAGCCTAGAACTGCCGGCTGACACCCCTATGGAACAAACCTGTTTACAATGCGGGGCGTGCCTACAAGCATGCCCTGGACAAGCCTTACAAGGTGATCACCTTGATTATAGAACTTGCAAAAGTTATCTCACCCAATGCAAAGGAGATCTATCACCAAAAGAAGAATCTATCATCGCCAAAACGCCTTTAGTATTTGGCTGTGATGTATGCCAAGAGGTCTGTCCTCATAATCAGCAGATTCCCATGACCCCCATTCCTGAATTTCAATCGATCGAGTCTTACATTGATACTGATCTATTAGAAACGATGACTAATAAAGAATTCAAAGCAACATATGGTCATAAAGCATGGGCTTGGCGCGGCAAAAAAATCTTACTTCGCAATGATGCGATTATTAGAAAGGATCATACATGACACAGAGTAATTCTATTTCACTGCCATTAATTATTTTCCTCGGCCTATTAACAGCCGTCACCCCCTTAGCTACCGATATGTATTTACCATCCTTGCCCATTATGCCAGGAGAATTACACACATCGGCTTCTAATATTCAATTGACAATTGGCATTATGACCATTGGCATTGCCTTTGGGCAACTGTTTGCAGGTCCTATTAGTGACGTACTGGGGCGTAAGAAACCTCTCATCATTGGCAATTTACTTTGTGTCATAGCGACTATTATTTGCGCCTACGCTCCCAACATCGAAGTGCTCTTACTAGGCCGCTTTTTACAAGGTGTAACGGGTTCCTTCGGAGTCGTTATCTCCAAAGCCGTCGCACGAGACCATGCATCAGGACCTGCTCTAATTAAGTTATTGGGCTCCTTGATGATGGTCAACGGATTAGCACCTGTTATTGCCCCTTTATTAGGCGGTCAGATTCTAATCTATGAAACTTGGCGCTTCATCTTTATTGTCCTAGCTGGATTCTCCTTACTTCTCCTCATTGGGTCTTTTCTCTTCACTGAAAGTCTCCCTCCGGAACAACGTGTGGAAGGCGGACTTCAAAAAGCAATCGACAATTATAAGACTTTATTACAAGATAAAGCCTTTCTAGGTCAATGTGGCATTCAATGTTTTGCCTTCGGTGCTTTTTTCTGTTATATCAGTGGTTCTTCTTTTGTATATCAGAATATTTTCCACCTGAATGCACAACAATTTAGTTATATTTTTGGGATTAATAGCTGTGGTATTATTCTATCCAGTATGATTAGCTCTCGTTTGAGCAATGTTATCAAAGACTATCAGTTATTACAATTTAGCTTGAGTGTACTATGTGTTGGTTCTATTCTCTTTTTAGGTGCTATGCTCCTGAATATGCCCTTTCTTGTTGTAACTACAATTCTGTTCTTTACCGTAGGAATGGTCTCTCTATTTGGAGCCGCTAGTTTTTCTATGGCTATGGCCAAATATGGTCATTTAGCGGGAAGTGCCTCTGCCTTATTAGGCTTCTTTTCTATGGTATCTGCCGGTATCGTATCACCTATCGTTGGTATCGCAGGATCTGATACAGCCATTCCTATGGGAATCACCATGACTATATGCTCTGCCATTGCCTTAGTGTGCTATTATACATATGCGAAGCCAAGAACTCACTAATCGTCATTGTGTGCGCCTATGAAATCTTTTTGCATTCTTATTTGACATGTTGAAAGGAAAACGAGCAACATATTCCTCCACAAACTGATCCTTCGGTAGGTTTGCTCCGGAACATGTTGCTCGTTTTTACGTCTGTGTAATGTATCTTCATGGAATGCTACTAGATTTTCTACGGTACACCGTATTCCTTGGAATGTCTAAATATGTTCCTCGTTTCTGTGTTTGTGTAATGTATTTTCATAGAATACTACTAGATGTTCTATGGCATTCTGTGCTCTTGGTCCTTGACCTAAGGTGATAAAAGTTTTATTCTAGTACATATTACTGAATACTTTCATATTTCAATATAGGAGGAATACTATGTCTATAGAATTACGCAAGGTTGCGATTATTGGAACTGGTCATGTAGGCTCTCATGTTGCCTTTTCTCTTGCTACGCAAGGAGAGGTAGATCATTTATATATGGTAGATATTGATAAAGACAAAGCCATTGCGCAAGCGACGGATGTGAATGATGCGGTAAGCTATTTACCTCATCGTATGAAAGCTATCGCCTGTGAGCCAGAGGATATTGGTGACTGTGATGTACTCGTCATATCTGCCGGTCCTCTACCTACTCCAGAACAGGACCGATTAGATACACTGGGTGCTACGGTAGAAGTATTACGTGAATTTCTGCCCCGTGTGAAAGCCTCTGGATTTAATGGCTTCATCGTCAGTATTTCCAACCCTGCCGATGTGGTAGCTGCCTATGTGCAAGAATATTTAGACTATCCTAAACATAAAATTATTTCTTCTGGTACATCCTTAGACTCTGCACGATTGCAACGTCTTGTATCCGAGCAAATCAACGTACATCGACGCTCTTTATCCTGCTATGCTATGGGCGAGCATGGTGGTAGCGCCATGGTACCTTGGTCTCATGTAACTGTATCAGGAAAACCTTTAAAAGAACTGCAACAAGAACTACCACACCGCTTCCCTACTTTTGATGAAAACGCCTTAGTTGAACAAATGAAGTATGGCGGGTACTTAGTTCTCATCGGAAAAGGATCCACAGAATTTGGCATCGCTGCATCTGTGACAGAAATCATCCGAGCCTACTTTCACGACGAACAAAAAGTCCTTCCTCTCTCTTGCAAATTAGAAGGAGAATACGGTGAACATAACGTCTTCGCCTCCGTCCCTGCCATCATCGGTAAAAACGGCATCGAAGAAATTTTAGAACTACACCTAACCCCAAGCGAACAAGAAGCCTTCCACGCATCTTGCGAACGCATCAGAGAATATATCAAACTAGCACACACCCTATAACCCTGAGCGCGCAATTACGAGTAGTAGCCTTGTGGTATTTCTTATATCAAAATTAAGCAAATGTTAAAAGAGCACGACATATTCCTCCACAAACCTACCGAAAGGATCAGTTTGTGGAGGAATGTGTCGTGCTCTTCCCTTTGCCTGCCCGTCTAGGAATACCACAGGCTACATAGCGTAATTACTTAGCGAACCATTTGGAGTAAATTTTTTGGTACGTTCCATCTTCACGCATTTCTTTTAAAACACCATTTACTTTATCACGTAATGCTGTATTAGATTTATTGAAACCAAATACTGTGCCAGGAGCTTTTGTACCTTCACCTACTAATTTAAGATCTTTGTCAGCACCCTGTTTTAAGTAGTACATAGCTACTGCTTGGTCAAGAATAGCACCATCAATAGTGCCTGCTTTCAATTCCATGAAGATATTACTATTGGAATCCAATTCTTTTACATCTGTACCTGGAATTGCTTTTGCCATTTCTACAGGAACAGTACCAATTTGTACACCTACACGTTTATTAGCAAGATCATCCATTTTAGTGATATTTGTGTTATCTTTACGAACGATAGTAATGAAACCACCTTCAGTGAAGTATGGGTCAGAGAATGACAAGGCTTGCTCACGTTCTGGTGTCGCATTAATACCTGCTGCAATCATATCAATATTGCCAGATTGTGTCGCTGGAATCAATGCATCAAAGCCCATGCTGACAAACTCAAGTTTCAAGCCCAAACGCTTCGCTATTTCTTCACTTAAATCCACATCAAAACCGATGTACTTATTGCTGTTTTCTTCAGCAAACTCAAATGGAGGGAATGTAGTTTCTGAACCTACTTTTAATACCCCTGCTGTTTGTGTTAATTGTGCTTCTTTTTTTGTATCGCTACCACAACCAGCTAATAAACCAACTCCAAGAACTGCTGTACATAGGATTAATCCTAATTTCTTCATACCAAACATAATAACCTCCCATAGAAATATACAACTTCTTTGTTTATTTATACAAGATTATACCATAATCAAACAAAATTGCAAGACCTTTTTTACAAAAAAAACGATTTCTATATAACTACATATTACCAACCACAAGAAGGGCGCAGACATATTTCTGCGCCTTGTCTAGTATATTGAAAGTTTTATAATTATAAGAAGTCTTTAATTTTATCTCGTTTACCACGATTTCTTAGTTTTGTTAACGCTTTTCCTTCGATTTGACGAATCCGTTCCCGGGTAACACTAAAGAATTGGCCTACCTCTTCTAATGTACGTGGTTTACCATCTTTCAAACCAAAACGAAGCTCCAATACTTGTTGTTCTCTTTCAGTAAGACATGTAAACACTTCTTTGATTTGTTCACGAAGTAAGATAAAACTAGCTGCATCATCTGGTGCTACTGCATCTTTATCTTCCAAGAAGTCGCCCAAATGGGAATCTTCTTCTTCCCCAATTGGAGTTTCCAAAGACACTGGTTCTTGGGAAATTTTTTGGATTTCACGAACTCGCTCCACTGTGATTCCCATACCTTCCGCAATCTCTTCTGGACTTGGATCACGTCCCAAATCTTGTAATAATTGACGAGAAATACGAACTAATTTATTGATGGTCTCTACCATATGTACAGGTATACGAATTGTTCTCGCTTGGTCCGCAATAGCCCTTGTAATAGCTTGGCGAATCCACCATGTAGCATAGGTGGAGAATTTATACCCTTTTGTGTAGTCAAATTTATCGACTGCTTTAATAAGGCCTAAATTTCCCTCTTGGATTAAGTCCAAGAATAACATACCACGACCTACATAGCGTTTTGCAATACTTACTACTAGGCGTAAGTTAGCATCAATCAATTTTTGTTTTGCCGTATCACCTAAACGAACTTCTCGATACGTCGCATCTTCTTTAGCCCCAGCTTCAATTTGTTGTGCTAAAATAATTTCCTCATCACCAGACAACAAAGGTACACGACCAATTTCTTTTAAATACATCCGCACTGGATCATCAATATTCAAGCCTTCAGGAATAGACAAATCTAAGTTGATTTCTTTTCCTTCCTCTTCATCTTCCTCTGTAATATCGATATCGCTGCTCAAATGTTCAACATCTACATCAACTTCAATGTCCTCATCTAATAATTCTTCATTGATCGGCAGCTCACCTTCGGAATCGTGATCATCCTCTTGCATCACTTCAATTCCTAAATTATTAAATACTGCATACATACCATCTAGTTGTTCAGCTGTTACTTCCACTTGCTCCGAAAGAGCATCAGAAATTTGTTTAGATGTAATAGCCCCTTCTTTCTTTGCTTTCTCCAATAGGATCGCTATAATTTCTTGCACTTGCGATTCTTTTTTCTTCTTTGCCACGATGCTCTTCCTTTCATTCTATGCGGACCACTGTTTAATTAATTCCTGTAAATCCTGACATATGCGTAATTCTTCTATAAATCTTGGATCATTGGATCGACTTAACTGATCCGCTAATCGACTATGTTCCTTATACTGATTGCGCAGTGATTTCAAACGTACACTGCGGATGAGTCCATGTAATATGTCTTCTCTCATCTCCCGTTCGATAAGAACAGACCACTTACCAAATAAGTGCCATGACTCTGTATCTAACTGTGCTTCTAATGCCACCTCTGAAAGTTCTTCTCCACTTTCAACAATCTTTCCAATTCCTTTATAATAGGTAATATTAAAAGGATTGGTTAAGTCCTCTTCACTAATGTATTGGTGCACTAGTGCATAGATATCCTTATCCCTACCTGCCCAATACAGCAATTCCTCTTCATCGGTAAACGTTTCCTGTTTAGGCTCTTGCACCTGCTGTTTTACTTCTACTTTTCCTTGACGAGCGAACTGCCTAAAGTAGGTAAGAATCGTACTCACATCCATCCATAGTGGAAGGGCTAATGCTTTTAAATATTCCTCGCGCCGCACCTGGCTTTCATGCCCTGCAATGAACGGAAATAGCTCTTCTAACACAGCCCGTTTTCCCTCTGGTGAATTTGTATCATGATGTATTAAACTTTCATTCAATAAAAACTCAAAATCACTAGGCGCTGCATCCACCAATTCTTGCCATGCCTGTGCCCCATGATTCTTGATATATTCATCTGGATCCTTACCATCTGGCATAGATAAGACTTTCACTGAAAATTCTGTATTTTGCAGTAGTTCTATAGCACGCTTTGCCGCAGTGCGACCAGCTCCATCCATATCATAGGCCAATACAACTTCTTCAGCTTGACGCATTAATAAACGACCATGATCTTTTGTATAAGCCGTTCCCAAAGAAGCCACCACATTGGTAATGCCAGCATTGTGAGCACTCAGCACATCCATATACCCTTCAACAAGAATGGCTTGCTTTCTTTCTCGAATGGTACGGTACGATTGATTAAACGCAAATAATAGATGCCCCTTATTAAATATCTCTGACTCAGGAGAGTTCAAGTATTTGGGGTTACTGTCATCTAATACACGGCCTCCAAATCCTAATACGTGTCCTTTTGCATCCATAATAGGAAACATAACCCGTTTTCTATAATAGTCGTAGATTTTCTGTTGCTCATTCTTGCGACATAATCCTAGTTCCACCAGAACATTGGCATCAATCCCACGTCCTGTAAAAGCGTGATACAGTTTATCCCACCCATCTGGGGCAAACCCAAGTCGAAACTTTTCTATAGTATCCATCGTAAGACCTCTACGCAACAAATACTCAAGGCCCTCCTTACCTAATTCTGTTTTTATTAAGCAATTATGAAAGAACGTAGCCGCCAGTTCATTGACTTCATAAAGTAATTCTTTATGAGCCATGCGCTTTCGCTCTGCCGTAGATACATTGCGTTCTGGTAAGGCGATATTCGCACGATTCGCCAACCGCTCAATAGCTTCGGGGAATGTTAAATTATCATATTTCATCAGAAAGCTAATGACATTACCTGATTCACGACAACCAAAGCAATAAAAAAAGCCCTTTTCAGGGGTCACACTAAAGGAAGGCGTCTTTTCATTATGAAATGGACAACAGCCCCAGTAATTTTTCCCCTTTTTCTTAAGTGAAATATGCTCAGAAATGACAGATACAATATCGTTAGCATCTTTGACTTGTTCAATTATTTCATCGCTAAAAAACTTGCTCATGTCATTCTCCTAAATTATCGACTATACGGATTACAAAATTTTAATTTTCCCTATTTAATAGTATTCTACATCAACAGAAAAACTCCTACTTGTGGTGCTTTCTTTTTCTTCACAATATATATGCAAAATTTATATACTCTGAAAAAAAAGAAGTTAGAGCAGCCGAGGCTGCTCCAACCACTTATGCAGATTATTTTTTTGCGTAATCTACGACTCGTGTTTCACGAATTACCACAACTTTTATCTGTCCTGGATATTCTAATTCATTTTCAATGCGTTTTATAATATCACGCACTAACAAGTTAGCTTCTACATCGTCTACTTTATCAGGTTTTACCATCACGCGGATCTCGCGACCTGCTTGGATAGCAAAGCATTTTTCAACGCCTTCAAAGGATTCTGCAATCTCTTCTAACTTAGATAATCGTTTCAAATAATTTTCTAATGTTTCACGGCGTGCACCTGGACGCGCTGCAGAAATAGCATCTGCTGCGGCCACTAACACTGCCTCTACAGATTTGAACTCTTCATCACCATGATGAGCGCCGATACAGTTTTGTACCAATGCACTTTCATGATATTTCTTGGCGATATCTACGCCGATTTCTACATGAGATCCTTCAATTTCATGAGTTAAGGCTTTACCAATATCATGTAACAAACCACCACGTTTAGCTAACACAACGTCACAGCCTAATTCTGCTGCCATCATGCCTGCCAAATGAGATACCTCAACAGAATGTTTTAACACATTCTGACC
Source organism: uncultured Veillonella sp. (assembly GCA_963533015.1). Classification (GTDB taxonomy): domain Bacteria; phylum Bacillota; class Negativicutes; order Veillonellales; family Veillonellaceae; genus F0422. The sequence goes on along the minus strand of CAUSMY010000017.1, from coordinate 1,159 downwards.
ATAGCTTGTACGATATTTCAATCTACCAAGTGTACGAATCACTTCTGGATGTAAACCGTGTACATCAGCTTCAAATGTAGCTTGTTCACCAGCCTCTTTGATTGTGTTTTCCACCTCACGGCGAGCTTTCTCAACCATTTCTTCAATACGAGCTGGATGGATACGTCCATCTACAATCAATTTCTCCAATGCAATGCGAGCTACTTCGCGGCGAATCGGATCAAATCCAGATAAGATAACTGCTTCTGGTGTATCATCAATAATTAAATCGATACCAGTCAGTGTTTCTAAAGCACGAATGTTTCGGCCTTCACGACCAATGATTCGACCCTTCATTTCATCATTAGGTAATGTAACCACTGATACAGTAGATTCTGCTACATGATCAGCTGCACATCGTTGAATCGCCATAGAGATAATTTCTCTCGCATTTTTTTCTGCTTCTTCTTTTGCTTGTTGCTCTAATTCTTTGAGCATCACAGCAGTATCATGACGAATCTCTTGTTCCACTTTTGTAAGCAAAATTTGTTTTGCTTCATCAAATGTTAAGCTAGAAATACGTTCTAACTCTTCCATTTGTTGTTGATGTAATACTTCGATTTTTTCTTCTGCTTTTTCTAAATTGCGTTCCTTATGATGTAAGGACTCTTCTTTGCGCTCAATACTATCAAGCTTTTTGTCCAATTGCTCTTCTTTTTGCAATATGCGTCGTTCAAGACGTTGTAACTCATTACGTCGATCCCGATTTTCTTTATCTACATCAGCGCGCAATTTGTGAATTTCTTCTTTTGCTTCCAGTAATGCTTCTTTTTTCTTAGACTCTGCTAAACGCTCTCCGTCTGCCACAATTCGTGCCGCTTCTGTCTCAGCCTTATTCAGCTTACCTTCTGCAATATTGCGACGCAATAAATAGCCTACTCCAAGACCAACTAATACCATTACTACGGCAATAATGCTGTATTCTAAAATCGTTTTCACCTCCTACATGCATAAAAAAAGGAGAAGTCGATACATCCGCTTCCCCGGTTTCTCGCCCATTTTGCTTTTTTAAATTTTATTTTGCTTATTATTAAGGCTATTTTAATTGTAGTCCATACACAGTGGAATGTCAAGATAAAGCCCCTACTCAAGGTAGGGGCTCCATTCATAACATATACTT
>CAUSMY010000016.1:0-15807 GCA_963533015.1 uncultured Veillonella sp. | reverse complement strand
GAGTTTCCTGGAGTTTCAAGTTTTCTCCTAAAGATATTCACATGTATTGTTTAATGAAAATGTTGTACTTGAGTTTAATGCTCCTAGGGATGTACTGGCTGTAACGGATAGAAAAATCATTGCTGTTGATGTACAGGGTATTACTGGCAAGAAAAAAGAAGTTTTAATTATTCCTTTTTCGAAAATAACAGCATTTTCTACAGAAACAGCTGGAACGTTTGATTTGGATTTAGAAGTTAAGATTTGGGCTTCAGGTATTGGATTAGTTGAATTTACTTTTGTAAAAGGGACCGAAAACTTCAGAGAGTTAACGGTGCATTTAGCTAAATATGTAGGTTAATATAATTAGATATCTAAACGATCTAAACAGGAACAGTGAATATCTGCATATAGAAAGGTGAATTAGAAAGTTATAAAAACTAAACAGGCCTACATAATTTGTTATATTTCTTAGCTATAACAAACCATAGGTAAGCAGTATACTAGGAATTATTGACAGTGTGTCTACTCACATTGTACAATTTATGCATACCCAAGAGCTCTTAGGTAACTGAGAGCTCTTATTTTATTTAGTTTGAAAAGGAGAGGATTTCGTGATAGAACTTAAACGGATTCAAAAAGTCTATGAAGGTGCTGTCCGCGTGGAAGCCTTGAAAGAAATTAATGTCACTATACAAGAAGGCGAAATTTTTGGTGTTATCGGACAATCTGGTGCTGGTAAGTCTACCTTGATTCGCTGTATCAATATGTTGGAACGCCCTACATCTGGAACCGTTATTGTGGACGGTGTAGATTTAACGAAGTTGAACACAGCAGAACTTCGTGAAGAACGTAAACACATCGGTATGATTTTCCAACACTTTAATTTACTTTCATCCCGTACAGTCTATGAAAATGTGGCATTTCCATTGGAATTACAAGGATTGTCCAAGGAAGAAATTAGAGAACGTATTTTGCCAATTTTAGACATTGTTAAATTGTCGGATCGCTTAGATAACTATCCATCCCAATTGTCCGGTGGTCAAAAACAACGTGTTGGTATTGCTCGTGCCTTAGCTAGCAATCCAAAAGTGTTGTTATGTGATGAAGCTACATCTGCATTAGACCCACAAACGACAAAATCTATTTTGGCATTATTGAAAGATATCAATCGTCGATTGAACTTGACTATTGTGTTAATCACGCATGAAATGAATGTCATCAAAGAAATTTGTGATCGTGTAGCGGTTATCGAGGGTGGCACTATCATCGAAGAAGGTCCGGTAGTGGATGTGTTTACAGAACCAAAACAAGCCACTACGAAAGAGTTTGTGTCTGCTATCATCACACATGACTTGCCAGAAGACGCGTTGGCTCATTTAACGATGAATGAAACGTGGGTAGAAGGTGCTAATCCGATTGTTCGATTGACATTTAAAGGTAATGTGACGGACGAACCAGTAGTAGCAAGTATTATCCGTAAGTTTGATACAGATGTGAGTATCTTGTTTGGTGGCGTAGATTACATTCAAGATATGAACTTTGGTCATTTGATTGTAGAATTAAAAGGCGAGCGTGCTAAATCAGAAGCGGCTATCGACTACTTACATAATTTACCAATTGGAAGCGAGGTGATCGGTTATGTCACAGCAAATCATTAATTTATTGATACAAGGTTTCTTAGAAACTGTACAAATGACGGTGATTTCCACTGTAGTAGCCGTTTTATTAGGAGTTCCTTTGGGGGTTATCCTAGTTATCACCAGTCGTGGACATATCATGCAAAATGAAGCAGTGAATAAAGTCTTAGGAGCCATCGTAAATGCCACACGTTCTATTCCATTCATCATTTTGATGGTAGCTATTATTCCTTTCACTCGTTTAGTAGCTGGTACATCGATTGGTACTACAGCGGCTTGTGTACCGTTGACATTAGCGGCTATACCGTTCTTGGCTCGGCTAGTAGAAACAGCCATCAAAGAAGTAAATGGTGGTGTCATTGAGGCAGCGCAGTCCATGGGGGCTACTCCATTACAAATTATTTGGAAAGTATTGCTACCAGAAGCATTGCCAACATTGATTGATAATATTACAGTGTTGATCGTTAACTTGATTAGCTATTCTGCTATGGCAGGCGCCATCGGTGGTGGTGGTCTTGGGGATATTGCAATCCGGTATGGATACCAACGTTTCCAAGGTGATGTGATGTTAGCAACTATCGTTATTTTAATTGTTTTAGTGCAAGTCATCCAAAGTTTAGGTGACTATTTATCCCGTAAGGTAAATAAAAAATAAAGGAGATATACATGAAACGTATTTTAGTCGGCTTATTAGCCATTGCATCCTTAGTGTTACTATTAGCAGGATGCGGTAAAGAAGAAACAAAACCAGCAGCAGATGCACCAATCAAAGTAGGTGTGACAGCAGGTCCGCATGCAAAAGTTATGGAATTTGTAAAACAAGAAGCAGCAAAACAAGGCCTGAACATTGAAGTGGTTGAATTCAGTGATTATATCCAACCAAACATTGCGTTGGATCAAAAAGAATTGAATGTAAACTCTTACCAACATCAACCATTCTTAGATAATATGGTGAAAGATAAAGGGGTAAAAATCCAAGCAATTGGTAAAACAATTTTGTTGCCAATGGGCATTTATTCCAATAAATACAAAGATTTAAAAGAAGTGCCTAATGGTGCTACTGTAGCGATTCCAAATGACCCAACAAATGGTGGTCGTGCCTTGTTATTGTTACAACAAGCTGGTTTGATTACATTAAAAGATGGTGGTAGTGTTAAATCTTCCGTAGCTGATATTACTGGCAACCCTAAAAATTTAGAAATTCGTGAATTAGAAGCAGCACAAATTGCTCGTTCCTTGAACGATGTGGATGTAGCGGCTGTTAACACAAACTATGCGATTCCAGCTGGTTTAAATCCACAAAAAGATGCTGTTGTAGTGGAAAGTACTGACTCTCCATATGCTAACGTAATGGCTGTTCGTACAGAAGATGTAAATAATGAAACCTATAAAAAATTATTGTCTATTTACCAATCTGAGCCAGTACGCAAATTCATTCAAGATGAATTTAAAGGATCGATTATTCCTGCATTCTAATATATAGAAACTACCTATACAAGGATAGATGATGGAGTTCCATTGTCTATCCTTTTTCTTTATTACATAATGAATAGTTCAAAAGTAATCAAGGTTGCTAATGGTAATCATAGTATTAATAAATAAAAATCAATTATATGATATATGTAAGTCATTTGATATGGTATAATGGTAGTGTAATAAAGTACATTATGAATAGAACCAATGGAGGATCTATGGGATCTAATCAAAAATTAAAAAATCCGATGCATGACCAATTATTTAAAGCCATTTTATCCTTGGAATCAATGGATGAGTGCTATGAATTTTTTGAGGATATTTGCACTATCGGAGAATTGAAGTCCATTTCTCAACGTCTGGAAGTAGCTAGATTATTAAAGCTGGGTACTGGATATGATCAAATTGTAGAATTAACGGGGGCTAGTACAGCAACCATTAGCCGTGTCAAGCGATGCTTAAACTATGGGGCAGATGGGTATAATAAAATACTGCCTCGTATAGAATAGATGAAACGATATAGAGTATAGTTTGTAAGTTTCAAACTATGTGAAGAGATGCATGATAGTCATGCCTAAGAGAGGAGGGCTTTATATGATGGAAAGTGAATTGCTCATTGGTGGGATTTTATTTTTTACAGGAGCTCTCGCAGGATTTATAGATTCTATCGTGGGTGGCGGAGGCCTGATTTCCTTGCCAGCTATTATGCTGACAAACTTACCTATCGCAACCTGTTTAGGAACCAATAAGCTGTCTAGTGTATTTGGGTCTGGTACAGCTATGATTAACTTTGCTAAAAATGGATTAGTCAACTGGTCATTTTTAAAATGGATTATGCCATTTACTCTAATCGTGTCTATGACCGGGGCCTATATTGCTGTCTATGTACCACCGACCTTTTTAAAGCCTGTTATTATTGCCTTGTTACTGGTGGTGCTAGTCATTGTAGTTATAAAAAAAGACTGGGGTGCTATCTCCCAAGTAGAACGTATGCATGGTTGGAAGTTGGTAGCATACATGGGGACGGCCATTATCATTGGTCTCTATGATGGGTTTATTGGACCTGGAACAGGTATGTTTTTGATTTTTTATTTTCTGTTTATGGGATATGACTTTTTAGGCGCTTCCGGTAATGCAAAGGCGCTAAATACAGTGAGTAACTTTGGGTCTTTGGTCGTATTTATGATGATGGATCAAGTGCATTATGGATATGGATTAGCCATAGCAGTTGGACAGATTATTGGCGCTACGACTGGCTCTAAATTAGCAATGGCAAAAGGAGCAGGGTTAGTTCGTGTGCTATTTATTACTATGTCCTTAGCTATGTTACTAAAATTGACCTATGATTATTTACTTTCACAGGGAATCATATAATGGGAGCGAATATGAAAGCGTTTTCTGATAATCAGGTGGCGCTCATTAGCGGAGGTACCTCTGGTATTGGGTTTGCCACAGCAGAACTACTATTGGAACAAGGCTGGTGTGTAGTCATCAATGGTAGAAATGAAAGAGATGGTCAAGAAGCTGTTGTAAAATTACGACGGATTTCTTCGAAAGTTAGATTTGTACAAGGTGATGTAAGTAAAGTGATGAATTGTCGACGCATCGTTGAAGAAACTATTCAACTGTTTGGCAATCTCAATGCACTTGTTACGGCAGCTGGATATTATGAAGAATGTTTATTAGAGGAGGTGGATGAACAAAGCTTTGATGAGATGATAGGGACAAATGTAAAAGGGACTGTGTTTTTGTGCCAGGCGGCTGCACCGTACTTGAAACAAGTACATGGCAGTATCGTCACAATTTCTAGTGATGCAGGATTGCAAGGCAATGTGGCGTGTTCAGTATATGGCGCCTCTAAAGGGGCCGTAGTCAGCTTTACCAAGTCCTTGTCCTTAGAAATGGCACCCCATCGGGTGCGTGTCAATTGCGTGTGCCCAGGCGATGTAGATACATCGTTAGTAGCGAAGCAATTGGCCAATGAACCGTCGGGGGACATTGCAAGAGCGAAAGAAGAAATGGCATTACATTATCCGTTGGGACGCATTGCTCAACCTCATGAAGTGGGAGAAGTCATTGCATTTTTAATCAGTGACAAAGCCTCTTTTGTGACAGGCGCAGCTTGGACAGTAGATGGCGGATTAACAAGTTGGTAATTCATGGTGAAATTTGATACAATAGGGGTAGTAAGTACATTGACACTTAGCGTATCGTTGTAAGTATAGGAGTCAGATATGGAACAGTTGAACTACAATCAAGCGGAACTAGCTCAAACAAATGTACAAGAAGAAGTAGAAGCAATCTGCCGTTGGGCAGCTGCACGTGCTGTGGGGATTGCAGCGCTGCCAAAATTTAATTATCCAGGTTTATTGGCAAATGATGTATATATGGTAACTCGCATTGCACAAGCCTATGGACAATGTCCTGTAACCAATGGTGTAACTAGCTTTTTAGTAGGCCTTGGTGGAAGTGCGGTAGCAGCATTGTTATGCACATTGGTGCCAACGGCTGTGGTACGTGTGCCAGTGGCAGCAGCTATTACCTATGGCGTTGGTAAAATGGCTGCCAAATGGGTGGAAGATGGCATGCCAGCATGTCCAAATTTTGAAGAGTATCGTGATCGATTAGTTCAAATTTATGAGCACAATAAAGAAACAATAGTTACATTGGCCAACACACCTCTTCGTGATACACCGTTGGGAAATGAATCTACGGATTTCTTGGGTGACGTGAATATATCTGGTAGCGATTATTTAGGAGGCGCAAAAAACTTTGCGAGTTCTTTCATTTCTTCTGATATGTTAAGCAATATGGGCGCAGTGAAAGATTCGGCGCTAGGCCTGTTCTCTATCTTGGGCGCTACAGTAAAACATACACTAGAAAAAAGTGGTAATGATGAATTGTTAGACAATGTTCGTCATGCAGCAAGTGGTGTAGGCTCTTTATTAAAAATATTAGCAGCAGAAGCATTTTCTTTAACAGCGGCTATGGTTGGAACATCCGCTTCTAAGGCGAATATGTACACGCAAGTTGCGTATGAAAAAGCAGAATCTGTGAGCCAGTCTTTGAATGCATCCTTACAAACTACGGTGGAACCAGTTGTAGAGAAAGCAAGCTCTGTCGTACAAGGCGTAAAAGAAACGGTAGAACCAACATTGCAAAAAATCGAAGAAAAAGCCTCTGAAGTGGCAGCAAAAGCGATTGATCAAGCACAAGAGGCAGTGCAAGAAATTCGTGAAAAAGCAGAAGTTGTCAAAGAAACAGCAATTGATTTAGCGGAACAAACTAAAGATAAGTTCAAAAACTAATCAGAGAGGTTGATACTAATGAAACTATTACAAATCCTTAAGTATGGAAAAGCCTTTACATCTGACAAATTTTTAGCAACTATAAATCGTATGGGCCGTAACATTATGTTTGCTAGAAAAGCAGTTATGCTGTATTATTGTTTACGTGATGAGGATACACCTAAGTTCGTAAAAGGAGTGATTGCTGGTGCCTTAGGATATTTGGTGCTGCCAATCGACTTTATTCCTGATAGTATACCGGGCCTTGGCTGGTTAGATGATGTAGCCGTATTGGCAATCGCTATGAAAGTAGCTAATCGATACATCAAAGCATCACACAAAGAACAAGCACAAAAATTTGTGCCTATTGGATCAATGGATTAGTAAAAGGGGCTCCTTGGAGCCTCTTCTTGCATAGGAAAGGTAACATACATGATTTCTACATCGTTGCGTGTCCGATTTTACGAAACGGATATGATGGAGATTGCCCACCACACGAATCATTTACGATGGTTTGAAATGGGACGAATTGAATATTTTCGCCGCTGTGGTATTAGTTTGTGGGATATGATGCAAGAAGGTATTGTATTTCCCATCACAAAAGTGAGCTGTGAATATAAAGAAGTAGCTCGTTTTGATGATGTATTGTGTGTAGAATTACAAGTGGCATCGTTGTCTCGTGCACAATGTACATTCACGTATCGGATCATACGAGAGTCAGATGAGGCTCTTATTTGCATAGGGGAAACACAGAATGTGTTTACTTCTAAAGAAACCGGTAAAATTGTACGGTTGCCAGATGTATTTTTCAAACCTATGAAAGCCGTAGCAGAGGAGGAATAGGGAATGAGGCCCATACAGAAAGACTTACCAATCGGAGTGTTTGACTCTGGTATTGGTGGATTATCTGTATTATCGGTGCTAAGAGAGGAATTTCCAGAAGAAGACTTTGTCTACGTTGGAGATAGTGCCAACAATCCTGTTGGCAATAAACCGATAGAAGAAATTGAAACCATTGCTACTAAGATTGCACAGTTTTTAATAGCACAGCCGGTCAAGTTAATCGTAATTGCCTGTAATACCTTTTCCGTAGTAGCTTTAGATACATTGGCGCACCATGTTTCGGTACCGATTGTAGGAATGGCACAAGGGATTCATGATGCGTTGCGGGTCAAGATGAAAGGTAAGTTAAAAGGTCCATTGGGAATTATGGCCACAGTAGCTACGATTGGAAGCCATAAACACCTTGATGCGATTCACAGTTTGAAACCACATGCGAAAGTTGTGGAGCAAGGTTGTGAACACTTAGCGGCTTGTATCGAAGAAGGTCATTTAGACGATGACGAATTGCGCTCTTGTGCAGAGGCCTATGTAAAACCATTGTTAGAAGCTCGGGTGGAGGTAGCGATTTTAGGTTGCACCCATTATCCTTTGGTGGAACCTGTACTCCGGGAGTTAACGAATCATCAAATTCGATTTGTAGACCCTGCATGGGAGACATCAGATGCAGTAGGGGCTATTTTATATGGAGAAGACTTGGAACGAGAGTCGGGTCGAATTGGTTCTATGAAGATTTATGTAACAAGTCATGCAGAGAGAGTCACACCGATTGTACAGGAAATTTTCTGTGACACTACATTGCGAGCTGAGCTAGTTACATTATAGGAGGGATTATGTATATTTACACACTATTAGATACCCTTGTGTGGATTGCTTGTATCATTGCGATTATCTATATTGCATATCGCGTGTTTGCATGGCGCCAAGGAAATGAAGGAATTACGATTTTAGTGAAGCGCCGTACTCCATTTGTAGTAGAAGATATTAGCTTTGATCAAGTTGTATTAACAACAGATATTCCCTTTGTGAATAAAGGCAAGCAATATGGAACGATTATGGATATGTTCCCTCGCCATTTATTACCACAAGAGCAGTTTGACAATGTGCAGATTCACTCTTGGCTGACAGATGCGAATAAAGAACGCCATGATGGGTATTGGGAAGCCTTAGTGTATAAACAACGAAAAGGGGGAACCATTCGCTTACGTGTTATTTTGACAGGTAAAAATGGTAATATTCGTAAAGATGTAGTGGGATTCCCAGATATGCCTATCGACATTTATCATCAAGTAGTAGGCCGTGAGGAATATCGTATTTCAAAAACTAGAATTACTCTAACTGCAGAAGAGTTAGAAGTAGCTATGCGTAAATAGGAGGTGGCACTATGGCAGAATTAGAACTTTTACCAATACCTACGCGCATTTTAACTGAAAAAGATGATATCGTAGAAGCCATCGTAGAGTTTGCAGGCCCGTATGTGGGACCTGAAGATATTGTGTGTGTCGCAGAATCGGTAGTGGCCATTACGCAACGAGAATTTACTCGACCAGAAGAGTTACGCCTATCTTGGCAAGCAAAATTTTTAAATCGATTCATTCATCCTGATGGTTCGATGGCTTCTGTATATGGTATGCAGGCAGCTATGGATAAAGAAGGGGAATGGAAAATGATGTTCGCCTTTGTGTGCGGGGCGGTGGCAAAGCTATTTAAAAAGTCTGGTGTGTTTTATCAAATGGCACGTACTGCGTCTTTAACTGATGACGTGACAGGTACTATGCCACCATTTGATAAATGCATTGTGTATGGGCCGAAGCAACCACATGCAGTAGCAGATGCTATTATGAAAGCTATGGGAGCCTATGGAGCTTGTGTAGCGGATGTGAATGACTTGAAACGAGCTGCGATTTTAGGTCATAGTCGTGGGCTAAAACCACAACAAATTGCGCAGATTTTGATTGACAATCCATTTGGTAATGACAGTCAAATGACGCCGATCGTAGTGATTAAAAATTATGCCTCTGTATCTGCTCGCAGAGGATAGTGCGAGAGTACATACTCTAATAAGCAGAAAGATTGATACGCATACTTGCAAAATATGTCGTATCAGCGTATACTGAAAGTGAACTTTGGGGAGCCTTGTGGCTGAGAGTAAACGATAGTTTTGACCCATAACCTGATTTGGATAATGCCAACGTAGGATAAGTTTGATTCGTCATACCGAGGACATCCAACAGGATGTCCTTTTTTTGTATCTTTCACAGGATGGTTATCACAGGTAGGTACAGAATGAAGGTACATCTAAGTGGGTGCACAAGAGGAACAGAATAGTGAGACGATAGAGTGCTACAGCATGAAGGGGCATACCACCGCGGGTATGGTTTTTCGTGCTGTTTTTTACTAGAAAATGATAGTGCGTTGAATGCAGTGTCAGTGTGGTGGATAACAGAGTATATCCGCACATAATAAGGAGGACATGATGAAAGTAAATGGAAACAATTATGAATATACAGGTCAAACTGTACAAGAGGTATTGGAAGCATTGCAATTCCGCCTCGATCGCATTGTTGTGGAATATAATGGCAAAATTCTTTCAAAATCGGATTGGACATCTACACGTGTGAGTGCCGCAGATACAATGGAAGTAGTTACATTCGTAGGAGGTGGCTAAATGCAAGCATTAACAGACAAAAAAGTACTTCTCATTGGTGTTGGCGGCGTAGGCTCTCATGTAGCAGCGGCCCTATGTCGTGCTGGAATTGGCCAACTGGAAATCGTAGACTTTGATGTAGTAGATGAAAGCAATCTAGGTCGCCAATATTACGATGTGAATGATGTAGGGGTTGTCAAAGTAGAGGCTATGAAAGCTCATCTCAATCGAATGAATCCAAACTGTACAGTCATCGCTCATGATGAGCGATTAACACCGGAGCGATTGGCAGAGTTAGTAGAAGGCCATGACATGATTGTGGAAGCCGTAGACCAAGCTGTGACAAAAGCGTGGATGACAGAAGTCATTTTAACGCATCCTACCGAGCCACTGCTAGTAGGCTGCTCTGGCATGGCGGGTTGGGGTGACAGTAATGGTATCCGTCGCGAGCGCAGACACCATCGTTGGTACCTTTGCGGAGATGGTGTAAGTGACATCGATTCTATTGGAAAAATTACAGCAGCTCGTGTGATGGTGTGCGCAGGGCATATGGCGAATGCAGTAATTCAATTATTACATGGGGAAGACATTGATTAAGGAGGCTCTGGATATGTCACAATCTGTAGCAACAATGCAAGCACAAGATACATGGACCTTAGGTGGTCATACATTTCAATCCCGATTTATTTTGGGGTCGGGTAAATTTTCTATTGATTTAATTGAAGCTGTCTTAGAAGAGGCAGGAGCAGAGATGATTACTCTTGCCTTGCGCCGTGCGGTGGGTGGAGATGTAGAAAATATATTAGATGCTATCCCGAAAGATACCATATTAATCCCTAATACAAGTGGCGCTAGAGATGCAGAGGAAGCAGTACGCATTGCTAGACTTTCACGGGCCACAGGTTGTGGAGATTTTGTAAAAATAGAAATTATGAAAGATTCTAAATACCTCCTTCCACATAATGGAGAGACCATTAAGGCTACAGAGATATTGGCCAAGGAAGGGTTTATCGTTATGCCTTACATGTATCCAGATCTAGAAGTGGCTCGTGATTTAGTGAATGCAGGAGCAGCGGCAGTGATGCCATTGGCAGCACCAATTGGATCTAATCGAGGTTTACAAACGAAGGAATTTATCAAAATATTAGTGGATGAAATTGATTTGCCTATTATTGTAGATGCAGGCATCGGGGCTCCATCTCAGGCTGCAGAAGCTATGGAAATGGGTGTTACAGCGATTATGGCCAATACAGCAGTCGCTTCCGCAGGTCATATTCGGGGGATGGCAAAAGCATTTGGCTTAGCTATTCAAGCAGGTCGATTGGCATATTTGTCAAAATTAGGGCCAACCCTTGAAGTAGGTGGAAGTGCATCTTCACCTTTGACTGGATTTTTACGGTAATGGAAAAGCTATAGAAAGGAAATGACATGTCTACTACAACAAGACCTCATATAGAGGATCCATGTTGGACCTATCGCCCCCATATGGACCAAATTGAAAGCCCCATTTTAGGTACTGTATTACGAGAACGGAACAACTATACGTATGACCATTATACGGCTGATGATGTGCGCCGTGTTCTCAAAGAAGATACCATTGATGTAGAGGGATTAAAAATCTTGCTTTCTCCTGCGGCGGAACCTTTTTTGGAAAACTTGGCAGAGAAAGCAAAAGCCGTGCGAACACGATATTTTGGAAACTCTGTATACTTGTTTACCCCTTTATATATTTCGAACTATTGTGATAACCTGTGTGTGTACTGTGGATTCAATTGTAAAAACCAAATTCATCGAGCTAAATTAGATGAAGCAGGCATAGAAGAAGAACTAAAGAATATTGCTAAAACGGGGTTGCAAGATATTTTAATTCTTACTGGTGAAAGCGAGCGTCATAGTCCCATCTCGTACATTGGTCGTGCCTGTGAATTGGCAAAAAAATATTTTAAAGTAGTAGGTGTTGAAATCTATCCTGCCAATGTAGAAGATTACACCTATTTACGAGAATGCGGTTGTGATTATGTAACGGTATTCCAAGAAACGTATAATTGGGAAAATTATAAAACATTACATCTATTGGGCAATAAAAGTGTATTTCCTTACCGACTAGAAACGCAAGAGCGTGCTTTACGAGGCGGTATGCGTGGCGTTGGCTTAGCGGCTTTGTTGGGATTGGACGATTTTAGAAAAGATGCCTTTGCCACAGCCTTACATGCACATCTATTGCAGCGCGCGTATCCCCATGGAGAAATTAGTATCTCATGCCCTCGTCTTCGACCGATCGTCAATGATGATACTATTAACCCCGGTGATGTAGGGGAAGCTCAATTATTGCAAGTGATTCTAGCTTATCGTTTGTTCTTGCCTTATGCAAATATTACGATCTCGACACGTGAGACAGCTCGATTCAGAAATGGCGTATTACCCTTGGCAGCAACAAAACTTTCAGCTGGCGTGAGCACAGGTATTGGAGAACATTCTTCAGAAGAAAAGAAACAAGAAGAAGGGGATGCTCAATTTGAAATCGCTGATAGTAGAACTGTATCAGAAGCAATGGAAGATGTGAAAGCACTAGGTATGCAAGTGGTGATGAGTGATTATGTGGATGTACTCTATGAAGAGCGATAATCCAACCATAGATACCTTAGTGGTCATTACGGATCGACGGCTACTGAAAGGTGATATGAGCCTAGCAACATATGGTGCAGCACTGTCTATAGCAGTAGAAATAATGCAAAAGTATGGTAAACATTGTATTAATACTATAGAAAAAAGCAGTTTACCATGTAATATACATAGCTCATATACATCTACAGTAAGCGGGAATCTTGATAGCAATAGATTGCATAAGGAGAAGGCAGATAGTGTTGAAGCAGACAGTTGGATGAGGAATCACAGTAGTCTGTACACCCTATGTCGTGATACAGATTTACCTTTTCATGAGTATCTTCAGTTATGTGATGCTATGGGGGATGCTGTGGTATATCATGGTAAAGTCATTACCAATCGTGAGGAATTAGCGATCGTTTTGGAACGTGCCAAACGGATTCATATACCAAGCAACCTAATACGCTATTGGCAATTAAAAAAGCAAGAACTGTGGGATATACTGCAACAACAGTGGAATGCTGTAACACTATGGAGTACCGTGCATGATGAAGAGGATATCCGATTGTTAGCATCGTCAGGCATCCCTAATTTGGAGTGTATCTTGATTAGTCCAATCTTTCCCACACCATGTAAAGAGGGACATCCTGGTATCGGCGTTAGTAGAGGGGAAACATTACTACAACAAATAAATAATCATTACCCATATGTCAAAGGTATTGCTTTGGGTGGAATACACAATCATAATTACCAACAATGCTTGCAACATTCCTTCACTGGCGTAGCTATTATGTCTGATTTCATGAAGCAAGTGCATAGTAATATATAGATGTAAGAACGCCATACACTTCGGAGCAAATCTCAGTGGAACGTAAATTTGTGGAGAAGTGTATGGCGTTCGCCCCTTATGTTCTGAGTGCAAAAGCGGGGAAAGAACGCCATATACAGCGGAGCACTCTCAGTGGAACGTAAATTTGTGGAGAAGTGTATAGCGTTCGCTCCTTGCGTTCTAGGCACGAAAGCGAGAAAGACCGCTATATGCCTAGGAGTTTGCAAAACATGGCTCAATCCTGTAAAATAGATAGGTAAAGAAGTAAAAGGAGGATCTATGTTACTATCCATTGTTGTGCCTGTATATAACGAAGAAGATAACATTCGGAAATTTTATACGACAGTAAAAGAAGTATTGCAAACTCTTGATTATGACCATGAAATTATTTTCGTTGATGATGGGTCGAGTGATGATAGTGCAGCGATGTTGCGCTATATTGGTAAAGAAGATCCGAAGGTAAAAGTATTGCTCCTGGCGCGTAACTTTGGACATCAATTGGCATTGACATGTGGACTTGATTATGCCAAAGGTGATGCGGTGATTACTATGGATGGAGATATGCAACATCCACCAGAGTTGATTTCTGAGTTAGTTAAACATTGGGAAGAAGGAGCCGACGTGGTTCGCACCATTCGTGACTCCACAGAAGATGCAAGCTGGGCCAAATCCTTTACGTCTAAATACTATTATAAGATATTAAATAAATTAGCCAATGTACCTATCGTGGAAGGCGGATCTGATTTCCGCTTGATGAATCGTAAATCTTTAGAAGTTTTGAAAACATTCCGAGAACACGGCAGATTTTTGCGTGGTATCGTAGGTGATTTAGGGTTCGTGCAACACGAATTCCATTTTGTGGCCCCTCCACGATTTGCAGGGACTTCTAAATTTAGCGTGAAGAAAATGATGCGCTTTGCCTTAGATGGAATTACGGCATTTTCACGAGTGCCTTTGCGTTTGGCGCTGTACATTGGACTATTGTGTGGGCTATTGAGCCTCATTATGATTGGACATATTCTATTCGTTCATTTCTTCTCCGATAATGTTATCAGCGGTTGGGCTACACTTGGTGTGGCAATCTTCTTCTTAGGAGGTGTACAACTGGTAGGCATTGGTATTATCGGCGAATATGTGGGACGAATTTTTGAAGAAGTGAAACAACGACCATTATATTGGGTGAAGGATGCCATAAACTGCGATTTAGAACGTAAGTAAGCAGATACACTACGAGAGGAGTCTCTATGACAGGGTATACAAAGAAATGTCTAATACTTGCTGCATTTGTAGGTGTATTAGGTGCCTCTGTACAAGGGGCGTATCAATATGGTGATACGGGAAGTGAGATTGTAGCCATTCAAAAGAAGCTGATTGCAGCAGGCTACAAAGCACGAGAAACAGGCGAATATGATGCCAATACAAAGTGGGCCGTACGATTGTATCAAAAAGATCAGGGCTTGCCAGTAGATGGTATCTTAGGGGATACGACCTACAAAAAACTGATGGGTAAACCGATGCCTAGCGCTACTCAAACAGTGTCGAAGGTGAAAGAAATTTCTAAAAAAGATGCAGAGTTGATGGCGCAAATCCAAGCGAAAAAAGAAGGCAATTCAAAAGCGATTACTACATCTGTGAAGCAACAAAAGAAACCGACTACACAAGGCAAACCTGCAACAGTTCAAGTGAAACATAAGGTGACGAATCATACAGCGAAACCATTGCGAACTGTGCCAGTTTCGGGGAATGTGAAGGAAATATTGACCTATGCGAATACCTTTACAGGAGTACCATACAAATTTGGTGGTACTACCCCAGCAGGTTTTGATTGCTCTGGATACATTCGACATGTCTTTCAGAAAGTGGGGGTTCAATTACCACGCCAAGCAGATGAACAATACACGGTGGGGAAAAAAGTAGAGAAACAAAACTTGCAACCCGGCGATCTAGTGTTTTTTGAAACCTATGAACCAGGCGTTTCCCATTCTGGTATTTATATTGGAGATGGACAGTTTATCAGTGCCACATCCAGTAGTGGTGTTGCCGTAGCAGATATTGATGATAGCTATTGGGGACCACGCTATGTAGGCGCTAAACGCGTACTATAATACACAAGCTGTAATGATACTGTCATTACAGCTTTTGCCATATATGCGGTTGCAACATAAAGGAGTTAACTATGACACACGCAGGCATTCATATACAAGATGTGCAATTTTCTTATGGAACACAGCCAGTCATTCACAATATGACCATTACCATACCCAAAGGTGAATTTTTGCTCGTAGTGGGACCCAATGGTTCTGGTAAAACTACATGGCTTCGTATGGTAGCAGGCTTATTAGAACCTACGGCAGGACACCTCTGTTTAGATGGAATTAGCCCCAAAGAAGCACAAATGAAAGGGCTCATTCACTTAGTTCCGCAAATTTACAATAAAAAGGCAGCACAATTTCCAGCTACCGTAGAAGAATTGGTAGGACTAGCTTTGTTTCATGTGCCGAAGAAAGA
>CAUSMY010000015.1:0-16591 GCA_963533015.1 uncultured Veillonella sp. | reverse complement strand
AATTTGCGATATGTAAAAAACTTTATTTATAGTATTATATATTCATATAGCGGAGTGTATATATGCATTTTATGCATTATATATGCAGATCAATATATAGACAAATTTCGGTATTCTTTATATAATACTATCAAGGAATAAATCCTACTGTTGAAGAGGTATTATTTATGAAAATTTCTACTAAAGGTCGATATGCACTTAGAGTATTGGTAGACTTAGCAGAACATAGTAAGGATCGTAATGTGTCCATTCGGGAACTAGCAGAGCGTCAAAAAATTTCTGATAAATATTTAGAAGGAATTGTGGCTCGCTTAGGTGCCGCTGGCTATGTAAAGAGTGTGCGTGGTAAATATGGTGGGTATCAGCTCACAAAAGAACCAAAAGACTATACGGTATATGATATTTTAGCAGCTACGGAGGATTCCATTGCTGTTGTGGCTTGTCTAGAAGACGAGGTCAATACATGTCCGTTGAGCGAAGGTTGTCGTACATTGCCATTATGGGAACATTTACAAAATCACTTACGAGAGTATATGCAAAGTTTAACATTACAAGACGTAATCGATCGTCATTTTACAGTGTAGCTTGTAAGGGAAAGAGTAAGGGAAGAGAAAGATGAAAAAAGAGAATCAAATGAATTTGGAAAGCCAATTGGCGTTTCCTCTGTACATTACTGCGAAAGAAGTGATTCGCTCCTTTCAACCTGTGTTGTCTGCGTTAGACTTAACCTACACGCAATACCTAGTGATGATGGTCATTTGGGAATACAAGACAGCAAATTTGAAAATGATTGGGGATAGAATTAGCTTGGATTCTGGTACATTGACACCATTGTTGCGCAAGTTAGAAGCGAAAGGTTTTATCACTCGTGAACGATTCAGAGGTGATGGCCGTTCCATGGTGATTCAATTGACAGCAAAGGGACAGTCCTTGCAGAAAAAAGTGAAACATTTACCGAATGTGATGGACGATGCAATTGGATTGTCTGCAGAGGAAGAACAAACATTGCGTGCCTTATTAGCAAAGATGATGCGCAATATAGGTGCGAAATAAGAAAGAGTATATAGATGACTCTTTTGTAACACATAGAGGATACTTGATGATGAGAAATCAGGTATCCTCTATGTTATTTGTATGGGAATAAAAGATGTGGAATCGCTCTTAGATATGTTACAATACATTCATAGATATATGTAAAGGATGTGAAGTATGAAAGGATTACAACAAACGGGGATGGTCGCTGTTTGGATATTGACAATTGGCATGTCCTTATTGGCGATTTGTTATACCATGATCATTCCCTTTTTACCAGTCTATTTATTAGAACTAGGTGTGGAGCAGGAGCGTTTGGCCCTTTGGTCTGGACTTACCTTTTCCATATCATTTTTTGTAGCAGCCGTAATGGCGCCTATATGGGGGCGTTTAGCAGATCGTCATGGCAAAAAACTGATGGCCATTCGGGCAGGGATACTCATCGGTGTGTCCTATTTGATGGCAGCTTTTGTACAAGATGCCTTTCAACTATTGCTAGTGCGCGCCTTTCAAGGCTTTGCGAATGGATTTATGCCTGCAGCGATGACCATGGTATCCTTATCAGTGCCGAAGGAACGAGTAGGCACAGCTATGGGAATCTTTCAGATGGGTCTAGTTCTAGGCAATACAGTAGGGCCTTTTACAGGTGGTCTTACAGAACTGGCCGTTGGAATGCGACCCGTCTTTTTGGTGGCGGGCATTACCTTATTCATTGTGACAGCAGCCGTGGCTGTCTTTGTGAAAGAACCAATCGTAGAAACGGAGAAGTCAGTACAAGTGTCTTCGTTTATGGATGATCTGCGAGAAGCGAAGCGGAATCGCGTACTGATTCATATATTGGCACTCTACTTTGTAGTGCAGTCGGCTATGCTTATGCTACAGCCAATTGTGGCTATTTATGTAGGAAATCTAAAAGGCTCTATGGAAGGGGCGGCCGTGCTGGCAGGCTCTATTCTCAGCGGTGGTGGTGTCATGGGGATGATTACTACAAACTTATGGGCTGCCTATGGACAGCGGAGGGGATATTTTAAAGGGATATCCTATGCGCTATTGGGTACAGGGATGGTACTTATTTAACAAAGTTTACCATTCGGGTTAGGGTGGTTTGGGGATTTGCAATTATTGATTGGAGTATTTAGTGTCGGCATTTTCCCATCTTTGGGATCGGCGATGACCGTTAACACAGATCCATCTGTGCGAGGTCGTGTCTTTGGATTAGCCACCACAGCGCAACAATTAGGGAATATGATGGGGCCGCTCTTTGCGAGTCTAGTCGCTACCTATTTTGGAATTTCCTATGTATTCTCCGTAGCGGGCTTGGGTATGATGATCATTGGATATGTTGTACTGAAGGTGTATGGACAGCGGCCGAATATACAGGAATAAAAAGGGTCCCTTGGGACCCTTTTTATAGTATAATCAAGCCTAAATTCTTATGTATGATATCGGCATGAAAGATTTATGATAATTTTTGTCAATTATAACTAATTGTCATAATAATGCTTTACTATACAAAATATGTATAATAGCTTACTTATAGGGGGATGAGTGTGTACGAAATGAAAATAGCGATGTATAATGATAACTAGTTTAAATAATAATTAGTATTTCTAGTACTTACCGAGTGTGTGAGTGAATAAAAGACCTCCTTAGTTGGACTAAAGGGGTCTTTCTGTGTTTTTAAGGTGCTATAGATTCTATATCATTTGGTGAGAAGATGATAAGCATCGTATAGAAAAGGGGTAATCATGAAAATTACGCGTCATGTATCAGCAGTGATGGCTGCATTAGTAGTAACAGGAATGTCTTATTCCGCAATGGCTACAGATATTACTAAGTATAGTGATAAAGCAGAAAACTTAATTGGTTTATCTATGGGCTCTCAAAAGCAAATGGAACCTGAGGTTAAGCATATAGAAGACACGTTAACCGTAAATGTACATGGTAAAAGCTTGATGGATACAGGTAAATCTAAAAATGTAACAGGGATTTATACTGTATTTGGATCGCAATTGACTATAGATAAAGATCTTATTGTACGCTTAAAAAATGATGCACCAGCAGATAAGAAAGACTTGGGGCATTATTATATGAGTGCTGTCTATGCTGGTCTTGGTGGTAAGGTGCCACATCATAACGATAATCCTGACAGAGACTATGGTGATAGCAATATTCGTGTGAAAGGCAATGTAGATATTGACGCTGTGGGAGTAGGATTGCAAGCTAATCACCGAGGCCATATTATCGTTGATGGCGGTGGTCGTATTATAACGTATCCTCTTACAACGTCAGACACCTATTCTGTTGTGGCAGAAGAGGGCGATGTCTATGTGAATACAGGTGTCGATGGTAAACACCCAGGTACGAAAGAGTTAATAGCTGTTGGTAATGTAGGGTTAATTAATAAAGATTATGGTGAGAATCCAAATCTTAATGAAGCGCCAGCAAATATCGGACTCGCTTTCACAACATCTAGCTCGAGTCTTACTGGTGCTGTGTTAAATGAATATGCTGAAAGCAATAAAAATCCGTATAATTCTGGTGCCGATATCTATTTACAAAATGGTGCTACTTGGAATAATGAATGGATTGGTAAGGAACGACCTACACCAAGAAAACCACGTCCATCAGGAGATGATGCAGCATACTTATATAAAGGCAGTAAAGTTCGTAATCTTGTAGGTGGTACAAATCCAACTGCAGCAGGTATGATTCATCCTATCGATGCTCGTCCTATTACGATTCAAAACTATAGTGGTTTTGTAAATGCTGATTATAAAACAGGTGCGCCAGCGAGCGAAGCTGGCAATGGACAAATCATTATCCAACATGCTGCTGATCATAGCCACATCACTGTACAAGGTGATAGTGCTAAGAATTTGACTGATGATGCAAGTTATCGTGCAGAAATGAAATTGTTAGCCAATAAATTGCAATATACGGGAAATGATAAAAAACTAGCGGCTGCTGTTCAAGTTAATGAAGGTATTACTAGACCGGCTGCTATGACAGAACTTGGTACCAATGCATTTGATGCACAAGGTAATCTTGTTGTTGCTGATACTGCCACTGTGACACATGCTAGTGAATCTTCCTTGGTTAGTGGTGCGAAATCTGCTCTTGCATCTACAGTGATAGCTTGGCACAATACTACGAACGATTTACAACGTCGTTTAGGGGACCTTCGTTTGACTAATACGAACCAAGGTGTATGGGCTAAATACATCGGTGGCAAATCTAACATGACAAATGGTGCCGATGCTCATATGAGATATAATGGTGTACAAGTTGGTTATGATTATAAGGTATCCAATGGTTGGACTTTTGGTGGTGCTCTAGATTACAGTACCTCTAGCAACTCCTATGCCGTTGGCAACGGAGACAGCAAAATCGCTGGTATTGGGTTATACGGTACAAAACAACATGATGATGGACGTTACTTAGATATCATCGCTCGTGGAAGCCGCTTGTCCAATACTTACAAACTTCACTCAGTAGGGGGACATCAACTGAATGGGGATTATCATACATTTGGTACCTCTTTCAGTGCTGAGTACGGTAAACGTATTCAGAAACAAAATGGTTTCTACATGGATCCTAGTGTAGAATTTATGGTAGGTCGTTTGAACGGTGTATCCTATGATGCTACTATTGTTGGCGGTGGCTCTATGCATGTGAAAGCGGACGCTGTTAATTCTGCTGTAGGTCGATTGGGCTTTGGCATTGGTAGAGAAACACAAACATCTAACATCTTTGCAAAACTTGCATTGGCTCATGAATTCTCTGGTAAGGTGAATACAACATATTCAGCACCAGGTAATCCAACAGTACATACAGAACTTGATTTGAATGATACATGGGTTGATGCTGAAGTTGGGGGCTCCTGGAGTGTTCGCCCAAGTACATATGTATATGGTACATTCACTAAAAACTTTGGTGCTACTATAGACACTACATGGCGTATTGGCGGGGGAGTACGACATAACTTCTAATTATATCTTCCATTAATAGGGACTGTAACAAAATAGTTCCTTAACACTGATAAAGCTATTAGTTGATAGTATAATGATCAACTAATAGCTTTTTGGTATTTCTAAAGTAAAAAGGGCCCCAAAGGACCCTTTTATATAGATAGATTATTCACTGATTGGCAACTGGAACATAAAGAGAGTGCGCTCGTTCGGCGTACTTTCTACATGGACAGTACCATCGTGCAACAAGACTACATTATGCACAAAGTATAGACCCAATCCAAGGCCCTTGTTCTCTTTTGAGGTACGAGATGGATCTACTTGGTAGAGTCGATCCCAAATCATAGGGATACTTTCCTCAGGGACCCCGATGCCATCGTCTTGGACACTAATAGTAATGACATCTGTGGCAGATACTTCAAAGTGAATTGTAGAATGGGCAAACTTAAAGGCATTATCCAATAAGTTAGCCATCGCTTGTTGTAACAAGACTTGGCTTCCTGGGATGATGATAGACTCATCGATGTGACTGGTCAAGGTGATTCCTTTATCTTTGGCCAACCGTGAGTACGTAAGTAGTAATTGTTTGGCCACATCTGATATAGAAACGGGCACTTTGTTGATATCCTTCAGACTATCTAAGCGGGCAATCTCAAGAAGTTGCGTCACCATATCCGTCATGCCTTTACTTTGCGTGGAAATATTTTCAAAGCTTTCTTTAGCTTCCTCGATAGAACTTACATACTGACGAGCATAATCACTTTCCGCTTGAATGACGGCAATCGGGGTGCGTAGTTCATGAGAGATATCAGCATTGAATCGCTTTTCACGATTAGAGGCATCTTCTAAACTGCTGAGCATGTTATTGAAGGTAGACACCAATCGATACATAATATCTCCCGATTGAGGAATATTTTCGATGCGTTCTGATAAATCTCGTTTCAAAGATATTTGTGCAGCTACATCGGCCACGGTGCGCACTGGTTTTAACCCTCGACGAATAATCCAAAAGCCCCCGATAGTAGCGATCGTTACGAATAACACGCCGCCTACTAATAAGGCAAAGAACATATTATTTGTCTTTCGGTCTAATAAATTCATCGGTACTATGCCGCGAATATAGCCTTGCATGCCTGGTCGGTATTGGATAGGGGCATCGTAATACAAGAAAGAAGATTGCTCTGTTTGTATTTCTGTTATGGCATCGAAAGAAGGCGGTGCTGACTTTGGAAACCCATCCGGTAGACTGCCCCGTAATACAATGCCATCATGACTGTAGACCACAAGAAAAACACCATCGTCGAAAGGCTTATATTTTTTAGGATGACTAGCAGCTTCGATCACATTTTCCTGCAATTCTGTTCGCATTTCATTTTGGTCCCACACATGGGTGAACTGGATTACAAAGGCTGCTAATAGGCCAATCATAAGTACTAGAAATATGGAATACCAACTAGTGATTTTATAGGCTAAGGGAACGCGCATCAAGAGAGATTCCACATAGTGGAAGCAGCGTTTGACGAAGGCTATCATCTATGGCTCCTCGGTGCGGAATACGTAGCCTACACCACGAACCGTTTGAATTAGTTTTCTATCTTCATCGATATCAATTTTCTTACGCAAATCTTTGATGTATACATCGATTAGGTTCGAGTAACTTTCATAATCGTATTCCCATACGTGATCGAGAATTTGTTGACGAGACACGACAATGTTTTGATTGCTCGCTAAATAGAATAATAAATCAAACTCTTTGGCGGTCAACGTAATCGGTTCATTGTTGAGTAATACAGCACGGCTTTTGCCGTTGATGCGCAAGGGGCCAGCAATGATATCTTCCGTAGCTTGGTTGCGATTGCGGCGAGCTAGGGCATAGATGCGCGCGATGAGTTCATCAAATTCAAATGGTTTGACTAGATAATCATCAGCCCCTAAGTTAAGTCCGGATACTTTGTCTTGCAGGGTATCTTTGGCAGTCAAGAACAAGACCGGTGTTTTGTTACCGTCTTCACGCATTTGGCGAACCACTGCATGACCATCTAATTTCGGCATCATAATATCCATAACGATCACATCATAACTGGAGGTTGCGATGTAATCCAATCCATCTTCTCCGTTATAACATTGATCCACAGTCATGGATTCTACTTTTAATCGTTTGGCGATTATATTATTTAGCATTTCTTCATCTTCTACAATTAGGACTTTCATAATAGCTCCTTTCATTCGGGATAGTATATTTGTATTGTAACGTATTTCCATGTGAGATAAAAGGGGGATATCTATGACAAGTATACAGGGTCGACATGAATAGACTATGAACGATTGCATTCTACTATGGCGTATCCTATAATAAAAGTAGAATTATTTGACGATGTAGAACAGGAGAGGCAACTATGAATATACGAGTGTTGACAAAATACGCCCTCTTAATTGCAGTATGTGCTATTGGGGGGCAAATCCATCTATGGGGCTCCATATCCTTTGACTCTTCCCCAGCCTTTGTAGGGGCTTTAGTGTTGGGACCTATGGCAGGAGCTATCCTAGGTGCTTTAGGTCATTTGGCGGCAGCGGCCTATTCGGGATTCCCTCTGGGGCCCGCAGTACATGGGGTGGTAGCATTGATTATGGCTTGTACGGCAGGCATGGTGGGGCTGACCTTTCACAAGATGACTTCATCTTTCTCTTATGTAGTTAGTGGTATAGTAGGATATATCATCAATGTATGGATTGGGTTAGCCATTACAGCGTTGATGATGGGTAGCACAGAGGTAATCGGATCTATGTGGGCTCCATTATCTTTGGGCTATGTATGGAATTATGTGTTGGCTGCCCTTGTGGTGAGTCAACTGAATCGAGTGTTTGGTGGAACTAAGCATGATTGATCGAGATATAACACGGGTATCGCTAGGACCCAGTGAAGATTGGTTGATTGCCAGTGATATTAGCAGTGGCATAGGACTGCAAGAACATGATGTACTGCACGTGCCCTATCCTATGGTAGGGGCTTTTGCTACACGAGTGGCGATGTTGGAAATACTGTCTGCTAAGGGGACTGTGAAAGCCATTCAATACCTTATCGGCGGTGCCTATGATGCGGTGGTAATCCCTGTGGTGCAAGGGATTCAAGAAGAACTGCGACGAGCTGGTATAGAAGTACCTATTAATGGCAGCCATGAAAGCAATATGGAGGTCACCACCACCTCTGTAGGCATTACTGCTCTAGGGCTGGGAGAGCCGGAAGCAAGAGGAGATGGTGAACCCTATGCGGTATATGTACTAGGTCGCCCTTTGGTAGGACCAGAGGTAGTAGCCCATCCAGAATGGATTGTTACCTACGAAGAACTTTGCCGCGCGTTGGCACACCCTAGGACCATGCGCATGGTGCCGATTGGTTCTCGAGGTATCCGCCAAGAATTGCAGGTATTGGCTTCATTACAGGGAGCCCCTCTGGATGAAATAGCGATGACAGATGAGGTATTAGACCACAGTGGTGGTCCCGCTACATCGGTGGTGGTTGCCGTTTATACAGAGGGAGAAACAGAATGGTTACGCAGTTTTCCCGATGCCCAATATGTGGGTCGTCATGCATAGGAGAAAGGATTTGTCTATGAAACAATTACGATATTATCTAGCTTTGGCGCTTGTGGTGGGAGGTCTGTCTGTGGCACAGGCAGAGGCCAATCCCTACGGTGTAGTACGTCCCTCTGATTGGGAATACAAAGCGCTCATGACATTGGTCAAGCATGGGGCTGTGACAGATACGAAGGGCATCGAACTGGGATCACGGTCGTTTACAAAGCAGGAATTGATTCCTCTCATTGTTGATGTGGTTGCCACTCGTGAAGTGATGAATGAAAGTGATAAGATGCTTGCGTTGCGGCTGTACAGTGAAAATCGTCGTTTGATTATGAACTATGTCATCGAAAAAGATGCGGAAAAAGAAGCGGCAAAACGAGGGAATCACAAAGAGGATGGCAAGGAAATTGGCACTCCTATTATGTTGCGACCAGCTTTATCGAAACAAGAAATTCAGAAAAAGATGGATGCTTTCACTATCGATACGAGCGGACTGCGCCAGCAGGGATCTGTACAAATTCATACATCCCAGAAAAGAAAGCAAAAGAGCAGTCAGTTACATATGGTCATACCTAGTGTTGTGGCATCAGACGTGAATGCCTTGCAACCTATGGATACAGCAGTGCAAGAAGCCATGGCAAGTACAAAAGAAGAGCCTTCTAAGAAAGAAGAAATACCTACGACGTAATTTCATGGAGTTGTTTTTATCGAAGATATTCGGTATACTTAATAGTGGACATCCATTAGGAACCCATATGGCATTGATGGATGGTTCTATAAATCCTAGAAATGGTCTAGGTGGCTATGACATAAGGTCATAGTAGGTAGTAGAAAGACAGTTCGAGATCCTCCTGTCTGTAAACAAAACTAAGGAGTTATAATGAAACAATTTAACAACACACAACGATTGACGATTTCTGCCATTTCCATCGCCATGTATTTGGCGTTGATGATCGGTACACAAGGCTTTGCCTTTGGTCAGTATCAGGTGCGCATTGCTACCGCATTATATGGATTGTCAGCCATCTTTCCATTCACCATTCCCGCCTTTGGGATTGCGAACTTTGTGAGTAATACGGTGATGGGTGGTTTCGGCATGGTAGATGCTATCGGTGGAGCTATCGTAGGGCTAGTCACAACAGGTTTGATTGTGCTTGCGAAACGTCAAGGATTTGGCAACTGGGTATTGATTCCTATCATTACATTGGTACCGGGATTGATAGTACCTGTTTGGTTGTCCTATTTCTTATCAGTTCCGTATTGGGTATTAGTGAGCTCCCTCGTAGTAGGTCAGTTCGTATGTGGTGTAGTTAGCTACTTCCTCATCAATGCATTAGAGAGAGTAGTGTATAGAAAGAAGGAGGCAGTGATTCATGAGTAGTGGTCGCAATGCACAAGAATTACAAGGAGTACATGCATTGGGAAGTCATACGGACTATCCTACAGATTATGCTCCCCATGTACTAGAGGCATTTCCGAATAAACATCCAGGAAATGATTACTTTGTGAAATTTAATTGCCCAGAGTTTACTAGCCTTTGTCCTATGACGGGACAGCCGGATTTTGCAACGATTTATATTTCCTATGTACCAGATGAAAAGTTGGTGGAAAGTAAATCTTTGAAATTGTATTTATTTAGTTTCCGTAACCATGGAGACTTTCACGAAGATTGCATTAACATCATCATGAAAGATTTAGTGACCTTGATGGAGCCTAAATATATTGAAGTATGGGGCGAATTTACCCCTCGAGGTGGATTGTCTATTGATCCGTATGCCAATTATGGCAAGCCAGGAACTGATTGGGAAGCGACAGCGAAAGAGCGTCTGCATTTCCACGATATGCAACCGAAGCGAGTGGCGTATCGTTAATTACATATATACATTGCCAGGTCGATGCGGCCTGGCAATTTTACTAAGTATGTCATACATGATAGGATAGAGATAGAATACATCATACCATGAGTTAGGGAAAGGAGCTTGGCATGGAACCACATGTATATATAGGCAGAGCTGGCACGGGGAAAACATGGGCTTGCTTCGAAGAAATAGAGCGTATTTTACAGGAACATCCGGAACACCAGATCATTCTATTGGTGCCGGACCCTGCTACATATATGATGGAGCGGAAATTAGCTAAGTTCCGCCGTGAAAAAGGATTCACCACGGTGCGTGTAGTAGGGATTACACGCTTGGCATACCAAGTGTATCAATCCTTGGGACTTGTGAAAGAACGTGGACTGTCAGACATGGGCCGCAAATTGTTGGTGCGAGTGCTCTTAAAACAATCACAAGGAGAACTAGATTTATTTAAGCAAGCGGCAAAGCAAGCCCATTTTGGGGATGTATTGCAAAGTGTGCTTACGGAATGTAAAGCCTTTGGTGTGTCGCCCGCAGAGTTAGGGCAGGCAGCAAAGCAAGTGGACTCTATGGTTTTGGGGCGGAAGTTAGAAGAATTATCCTTGCTCTTGGGGCGTTATGAAGAGGCTTTAGAAGAGCTAGGTGTAGGAGATTCCTTGGAAGACCTCATTGCTGTATTGCCGCAGTCACCGCTCATGGAGCGCGTCCATGTGTTTGTGGATGGATTTCACTGGTTTACACCCATCCAATACAAATTGGTGCAACGTTTATTTTCCCTGAGCGAATCCTGCCATATTACATTGACCTTACCATCCTTGGAAGCCGACATACATGGTCGTAAAGGATCTTTGTATTATCGCACATGGGAAACCTATCAAGACCTGATGAAATGGTATCCACAGGCGATTATTCATGAGATGAAGACGATGTATCGAGGCACACCTGTACTACAACAATTGAACAGAGACTTTTTTTCTACACCGATGAAACCAAATACAACGGAACTATCGATTCCTATGGTGCGTGCCTATCATCGTGAGCGAGAAGTAGATGCTGTATGTCGTCGTATCTTAGCGTATCAGCAGGATCCAGCACACCGCTGGAAAGATTGCACTATTATCTTACGAGATATGGAAGCCTATGGAGATTTATTGGAAAAAGCCTGTATTACCTATGGAATCCCGTACTTTTCTGACCAACGCAAACAGATGACGAGCCATCCGTTGGCAGAATTTTTGCAGGGCATCTTTCACTGTGTTAGAACCTTTTTCGATCATGATGGAGTGTTTCGTTTGTTGAAAACGGATTTTGCTCCTTTGGAACGCCGTGAAGTAGATCGTTTAGAAAACTATTGCTTAGCCCATGGCATTACAGGGGCTGCTTGGTTGCGTGAAAGCTGGCACTATGGGGAAGAGAGTGAAGTAGAGTTACAAGAAGAAATGAACCATCTCCGTCACCGGGTGATGGAACGATTGCGTCCTTTTTACGATTTTTGTAAAGTATCTCATACAGCACAAGAGTGGAGCGAATTTCTATTCCAGACTATGCAGGATTGGCGTATCCCCCATCAATTGCACCAATGGTACACAGAGGCAGAAGCTAAAGGAGATGTACAGGAAAGCGCAAGCCACTTACAGCTATATAAACACACCATACAACTCCTAGCAGAATGCATGGCAGTCGCAGGTACAGCTTACCTCAGCGCAGAGGAAATGAGTCTATTGTTAGAAGAAGGGTTAAGTGAGGTGACCTATTCCATCGTGCCACCATCCTTGGACCATGTAACAGTGACTACCATTGACCGCAGTTATATGATAGACGCAAAGGAAGTCTATGTATTGGGCCTCAATGAAGGTGTATTCCCACAAAAAATGGGAGACGAGGGAATATTAAAAGATGGTGAACGAGAGGCGCTAGCACAAGTAGGCGTACAATTAGCAGCCGGTGCATTAGGGCAGATGTTCAACGAAAATTTCTTGTTCTATTTAGCCTGCACACGGGCGAGTCAAGGATTGCACTTATCCTATGCTACTTCTGATGCAGAAGGGGCGAGCATGGAAGCATCGTTGGTGGTGAGACGATTGCAGCAGTACGGTTATGTGAAAACAGTAGAAGAAGCACCACTATCCATACCTGAAGGTAAGGAAAACGAGTATATTTGGAATGTAAAACAAAGTTTAGGTCTCTTATCTAGTCGTATGAGTGTGGTGAAAAAAGGGGAGCCTATCAGATTGATTTGGTGGAGTCTGTATAATTGGTGTCTTCAAAGTCCTTACCGTGGAGATGTGTTCTTTGCTACACGAGGGGCATTTGATACGAATGATGTACCGCAGATTACAAAAGATATTGTAAGACAATTATTATTGCGTGGTGACGTGTTGTCCGGGTCTGTGACACGATTAGAACGATACCATCGATGTCCGTACAGTTTCTATGCGCAATATGCATTGCGATTAGCTCCACGAAAAGTAAAATCCTTTGGAGCTCCCGAAATTGGTACGTTCTTACATGATACATTGCGCTATTTAGGGGAAGCCTTATTGGGGACGAAGCGACAGTGGCGTGATTTGACAGAAGAGGAACAAGAACAACTGTGTCATGAAGCGGCGGATGCTGTGATGGGGACAGACGAGCGAAATGCTTATGAATCACAACTCTATAGTCGATTAACGTCTACACTATCTGCAACGGTGTCGAGATTAGTAGATTGGTCGAAAAAGAGTGAATTTGCTACGACAGAAGTGGAAAAGAGCTTTGGCATGGGCCAATCCGATTGGCATTCTGTTCGCATTCCTTTAGGGGAAGGTGTAGGGGAAAGCATCTTACTTCGTGGACAAATCGACAGAGTGGATGAATACCGCGGGCCATTGGGTCATTATGCGGCAGTCATTGATTACAAATCTGGAGGTACTACTGTGCGGGCCGATGAAATTTACTATGGATTGAAATTGCAGTTGATGACCTATTTACTGGCACTGGAAAAGAATACAGAAGATTCTATAGGTACAGCGGCCGCGGTCTATACATATGTACAAAACCCACAAATCAAGTTAGCAGAAGTGGTGAATCATAGACAGGCAGAACTGGAAAAAGAAGGGGCTCAGATATTGAAGAACAGTGGCTATTTCGTAGATGGTGATGTATTACAATCTATGGATACAACACGAGGCTATCAAAGCAACTCTCCTTATGTACCAATCGTCTTAAAAAAAGATGGAACGCCAGATAGTCGGTCCTCAAAGCACTTGAAAACAATGGAACAGTTTAGTCTTATGAAAGAGTATACTAAACAGATTATCTCCACGAGTGGTACACAGATGATGGCAGGGCACTTCCCAGTCAGCCCGTATCAAAAAGACAAGTTACGACCTTGCCAATATTGTGAATATCAGGCCCTGTGCCGATTTGAATCGGGACAGAAGCAATATCGCTATATTCGGACAATGACAGAGGAAGAAGCGTTGGAAAAAATGGAAGAAGTTCGTACAGGAGGAGCGACCTATGAAATGGACTAAGGCACAACAAAGTGCGATTGATGCTCCCAAACCTGGAGCGTTACCATCACAAACGGTGCTAGTATCAGCCGCCGCAGGATCTGGTAAAACAGCAGTCTTAGTAGAGCGTATGATACAGCGATTGAAACGAAGAGAATTGACCATTCAAGAGTTGATGGTGGTGACCTTTACAAAGGCGGCAGCAGCAGAAATGAAAGCTCGTATTGGTGTGAAATTAGCCGAAGAGTTTCAGCAAACGAGAGATCCCTATTTAGAAGAACAATTGAATATGTTGCCATCTGCCCATATTTCTACATTGCATTCCTTTTGCCAATGGGTCATTCGCAGTTATTTTTATAAACTGGATATTGATCCCTCTTTCACAGTGGGCAATGAAGGCGAATTAGCACTCATGCGAGAAGACGTATTGGATGCGGTATTGCTAGAGGCCTATGAAACAGGGGCGCACAACATCTATGATGTGAGTGATATGTTCAGTACAGACCGATCTGATGGACAGTTGCGAGAGATGTTACTGCAGATCTATTTCTTTGCCCTAGCTCAAAGTCAGCCTATGCGATGGTTAGAAACAGCTTGTGATCGATATCGCCAAGCCTTAACGATGCCTATGGTCGAGACCCTGTGGGGCAGTGCCTTTTGGAAGGAACAGCAACGTCAAATTGAATATCTATTAGGACGATTTGAACGAGCCCAACAATTAGCAGCTATGGGACAAGGCTTTGACAAGTGGATGGAGAAGGTCAGCGAATTGCAAATGCTGTTACAAGCCATGGCACAGGCCACAGAATGGGATACTATGCAATTGGCGGTACAAGGGATTAGTGGGTTTAGCTTTCCTGTGTTGCGAGCCACAAAAGCGATGAATGAAGGTGACCCGGCCATCCTTAGTGAAATTAAAGCCATACTTACAGAGGGAAAAGCTCTATTGCAAGGCATGGCAGTTGGCGCCTTTGGTATCACCGAAGCCGATTGGCAAGAACAAATTCAAACGCTGTTACCTTTAGTGGAAGGTATTATGGGCCTTGTAAAGGACTTTCACGGGCGCTTTCAAGAGGCCAAACAAGAGGCGGGGATGATCGATTTTTCTGACTTGGAACATCTTTGTTTAGCCTTGTTAGTAGACCCTGATTCGCAGGAGACATTGCTGCCCTCTGAAGTAGCCTTGGAGTTGCAAGATACGTTTAAAGAGGTAATGGTCGATGAATACCAGGATACAAATGGGGTACAGGAAGCGATTGTGAACCTTGTATCCAAGGACGATAATCGATTTTATGTGGGCGATGTGAAGCAGTCCATTTATGGATTCCGCATGGCAGATCCACAGCTATTTATGGACAAGTATCATCACTTTAGTCATGACGAAAATAGCATGACGCGACGTATCGATTTATCGCAGAACTTCCGGTCTCATGATGCTATATTGATGGTGACGAATTTTATTTTTTCACAAATCATGACGGAAGATGGTGCAGGCCTTACCTATGGAGAGGCGGAAGCGCTCCATGCAGGACGTGTGGTAGAGGATCCGCCTTCGAATTGGGTTGGTGGCGATGTAGAAGTACATGTATTGTGCTGTGATACAGATAAAGCCCAAGAGGATGAGGAAGCAGAAGAGTTAGAAAATGATGAAAAAGAAATGCTCTTTGTCATCAAGAAAATTCAAGAACTTCGTGAACAAAGGGCCCTTGTACAAGATAAGGACGGGTCCTTCCGGCCGATGGAATGGCGAGATATTGTCATTTTAAAACGATCCATTTCAGGCTCTGCTAATCGTATGATAGAGTTGCTTCGCCAGGCAGGGATTCCTGCCTATGCAGAGGAAAAAACAGGCTATTTTAGTGCTATGGAAGTGCAATTTGTCTTGTCCTTGTTACAAATCATCGATAATCCAGAGCAAGACTTACCGATGGCCGTCGTGTTGCAGTCTCCATTGATTGGCATGGATGCGAACGATTTAGGGCGACTTCGTATCGCCGTAGGTGACGACAGTTTATGGAGTGGCCTTCGTCACTTTGTAGAGACTGAGGGAAATTCCGCATGGATTCGCTTTGTGGATTCTATGGATACGTGGCGCACCATGTCTCGCCGCCAAGGGATTACCGACTTAATTTGGCACATCTATGAAACATTGCACGTCGTAGAATACGTGAGCGCTATGCCAAATGGTCTCGTGCGCCGTGGTAATGTACTAGCTCTCTATGATCGGGCAAAACAATATGAAAGTGGCAATTATCGTGGTCTATTCCGATTCTTGCGCTTTATTGAAAGTTTACAGGCTTCGGGCCAAGACTTGAGCGTGGCGAAAACTGTCAGCGAAGCAGACAATGTAGTTCGCATTATGACGATTCATAAAAGTAAAGGCTTGGAGTTTCCTGTGGTATTCCTCATGGGAACACAAAAGAAGTTTAACAAAATGGATTTAAACCGCTCATTGCTGTTGCATAAGGAATATGGACTAGGCTTAAAGGGATACTTCCCAGATTTACGGGTCCTCTATAGTTCCTTGCCGTGGCTATTTGTACGGCAAGTGTTAGAGGAAGACTTAAAAGCAGAAGAGGAACGTATCCTCTATGTAGCCTTGACTCGGCCGAAAGATAAACTGTTCATTACAGGGTTTATGAAAGGGTCCATCAAT